>JBILEA010000211.1:0-5101 GCA_044352355.1 Pontiellaceae bacterium
AACGTCATGGCAGACACGATCAAGATAATTTTTAGTGATGATTCCCTCTTCATGCGATGGACTCTCTTTCGTTTGCGTATTTGCTTAATTTTAATGGAATCATTCTGCTGGGCCGGTTTCGTTCGACATCCACAGCAACGCCTCCAGCACATTGGCCGCCGCCCAGCCGTTATAAGAAAACCAGAGGGAAGACGGACTGCCGTCCGGGAATGTTTCAATGGTCAGACCGTCGCTGGAACCAACGCGTTCGGCTGGAACGCCATCGCTCCCGTAGCTGGCCATCGCAATATACATGAGTGCTCCTAATAATTTATTCATCAGGATCCTCCTTAACCGCATCAAATACCGTCAAGCCGGCCAGATCCTTCTGCCGCCTCGAAGGGAAAATGAAGCTGGAAAGATAGCCGATAACCAGACAGGCGGAGACCGCAAACAGGCTGTAAAACACCCAGTGCAGCGTGGTGTATTGTTTCATGAGAGCGGTCGCGATAATACTGCCAACGGCTCCAACCACGGCCCCTGCACTGGAAGTGCGCCGGGAAAACATCCCGAGAAGATAAATGCCAACAAAGCCACCGCCCAGCATGGCAACAATCTGAGACCACGCACTGAACAGCGAATCAATTTCCATCTTGCTCATCAGATACGCCAGCCCCGTGCCAAAGCAACCGACCAAGACAGAAGTGGTCTTCATTATCACCAGCCGGGAGCGATCGGTCGGGTTCTTTCGGATCCGGCGGTAAAAATCTTCGCCGACCAGCGTAGCCACGCTGTTCATGCTGCCAGCCAGCGTGGAGAGCGACGCGGCGAACAGCCCGGCAATCACCAGTCCCGCCACCCCGACCGGCAGCGCCTGCACCACATACAGCGGCATGATCTGATCATTCGCCATGCCGGGATCCATCTTCAGCGGGTATGCATGGAAATAGGCAAATATGGCCAGCCCGGAAAAAGCGACCAAAACAGCAATCAGAACGCCGCAAAAAGTGCTCATCGCGGCCAGACGGCGAACATCTTTCATCGGCGTCGAAAAGACACGCTGGATCACCGGCTGATCGGCAACGACCTGGATCCCCTGCACAAGAACCCCCACCATAGTCAGCCACAACACCGGCTTGCTGCAGTCCAGACTCCAAATGGCCAGATCAAAACGATGGAACGTCTTGCCCGTCGCAACAAATTCGCCCCACCCTCCGGGCAATCCGTAAATCGAAAACAGGATGATCAGCAAAACGCTCAGCATCATAAGTATTCCTTGAATCACATCGGTCCAAATCACGGCTTCAAATCCGCCCAGTGCTGTATAGAGGGTGGCAATAATTCCCATCATCAGCAGGCTGGTGGCGACACTCAGACCCGTCACTGCGGCAATCGCTAACGCAGGCAGCAACAGCACCACGCTCATGCGGCCGGCGGCATGGAAAACGATGCATTGCAAGCTGGCCAGAAAACGCAGGGAAGGATGGAACCGCCGCTCCAGATATTCAAAGGTCGAAGTCAACTGTAGTCGACGCAACAATGGAAACAGGATATAGGCCTGCAGAAAAAACGTGGCAATTGCAAAAATGGCAGGAAAGAACCAGACCAGATTGGTGCGGAAGATCAGTGCAGGAATCGCCATCAGGCTAATCGCACTAGCACTGGTGGCGAACATGCTGATGCCAGCCGCCCACCACTTCACATTGCGATTACCCAGCGCAAATTCATCGCTCGATTTCTGACGGGAGGCAAAAAACGTTCCGACGCCAGCCATCACCAGAAAATAGAACAGCAGGATACCGTAATCCCAGGCGCTGAGCGTCTTAACGGCGCGGTTAAGTGTCAGTTGCATCACAGGTGCGTCTGTGCTGACCAGCAGGATTTGCGAATCCTGCACCACAACCACCCCGCCGCCGACAGGCTGGGGCAGCTGCCCGCCAGGAACCCACGTGTCGGTCACCGTATTATAGATAAAAATCTGATCCGACGGTTTATCCGACGCAGTAAAACCACCGACCAGCGCAACGTGCGCCTGACCCGTCGGGTAAACTGCCGCCGCCGCCAGAGCCACCGGCATCTTTTTCAACGGACGCCAGCCGGTATGGGTTGTGCCATCAAGTGGCTTTACCCGGAAACCCCATCCATCCGCCAGTGCTTCGCGTCCGGTTTTTGTTAACGCCCACCCCCCGAAAACATGCAGTTCGTCATTGAAAACGGCCATAGAGGGCGACAACCTTCCGGACCCGGGTATATCCTCGTGGCGCGTCCAACCCTTGGAAAAATCGTTCAGATCCAGCGAGTAAACGGCAGACGAAGCAGTCTGACTGTCCAAGGTTTTTAAGCCTCCGACCACATAGACCCGCCCATTCATCATTGCGGCCCCGGCCAGGGCGACCGGTTCGGGGAAAACAGGCAGTTCGGTTTCTGAAACCCCCTTAATCAGCACCACACGATCCGTCACCGCACCTTTTCCGACACCGCCAACCACCATCAGGCCGTCAGGAACAATCACCATGGCGGCGGCTATGTGGTTGTCGAGCTGCGCCTGCGCCTGCAAAACTGCGTTGCCTTCCGGCATGCCATCCAACAGTTTCGCCGTAATCGCTGCGGGTTTTGAAGGGGTCGAAATATTCGCGAATCCGCTCAGGGCCAGAAGTAGAATTCCGCAAAACAGCATTTTCAATTTTATTATTTTTTTAAACACCCTTTTTCTCCTGTTTTAATTCGTGATACTGACCCAAAGGATCGTCGTTTTTGTTATTCGGCAGCGTTGCGGCCTCTGTTCGCAGCATTTCCGCGACAATCGGCTGTTTCACTTTTTCATAGGCCCCTGCCTCTTCGAACGCCCAGTTTTTCAGTGCCGCTGAAAGCGTTCCTGACAAATCATCCGCCGTTGCAGGAAGCATCAAGCATCCCCAACAGAATTAAAGAGAGGGATGGTTTTTTATTCTTGGTAGCAATCGTAGTAAGCTCATCGGCGGTTTTGCCGAATACCGAATCTGTTCCAGTGGAATAAACGATTCCGACGAGCTCAATGATATCGCCAGCATCCGCGCCTGCGGCTCCATTGTCAGTCAGCTTAAACCCATACGCTATATCATTGAACGCCGTCCCGTTTGAGCTTTGATCAACGGGTAAGCGAGCAAACCAGACAATGGTATCTTTGGGATTAGTATAGGTAGTGCCACTCTTCCATTGGACAATAGTGTTCGAGTAGGTACTGCTCACCACGTCAGATCCGGAAAAGCCGACATTAGCCGACTTCGAATAGATTCTCCCAACGTAGGTCTGGAGTTTAGAGGTGGTTTCGTTGAAGTTACAGTGCTGAAACCGATCCATACGACCGACGTTATCACTGGGATCCATTACCACAAGCCCGCCGGTCGATCCGGGATAGGTGAGTGTCGTATTGAATTGATCGGTAGTATCAACAATATCCAGCTTATTCAGATCGTAACTGATGAGATCGGCCTGTGCCGAAACCAGCCCGATGCAGAAACAGATCGCGATGCTGTATTTCATTATTTTCATGCTATTTCCCTTTTTTTGCCAAATTCGAGGCGTGGGAACCCTCCCTCACCCTATTACCTTCCTTGGACTTGTTATTTGCTCCTGTCGCCATTGTGTTATTGATCTGAACGTCAGAGCAGTGCTGCACATACAGCGGATTCCTGATTGCTCTTTTCGCACCCACCTTAACCGTATTGCCAGTCTCAGCAGCCTCTTTCATTGCATTCAGAATGCGCAGCGAATTCACAATCACCACGTCCGGCGTTTCGCCCTGCGGACGTTTGCGGGTGGTTATCGCGCGATAAAAGATTTCCCACTGATAGGCCTGACTCAATTCCGTATTGGGAATGCGCACGGTTTCGACCGGCATGCCGTCGCTGTCATCACCGACACAAAGACAGAGATAGGTGTGGTTGAGCAAATTAGCACGCACGGGATCGCATGGCATCATGGTCGGGTTGCGGTAAATGGTTCCGTGTTCAAAGTAGAGAATCATCGAGGTGGACTGCCGTTCCGGAGAAACCACCCAGCCGTCGAGAGTATCGACTATCGCCCCGCTTTTAAACTTAATGCACATGCGGGCATAGTCCGGTGTCGGACGACCGGTAAACAAACGGGTCTGCATCACCTGGATTTCTTCGGGTTCACCGAAGATGCGCAACATATCATTCACGCCATAAATGCCGAGGCGGAAGATGGGTGCGGACGGACACTGCGACGGATCGTCGTACCACGTGCCGTCGGATGATTCGACCGCCTTATACCAGCATTCGTGGTGGCCTCCGACTGGCATACCCAAATCATATTTCGCGCGCCAATGGTTGATCATTTTAAAATCTTCCGATTCGGCTGCGCAGGGCGAGTTCAAATAAATAAAACGTCCCAGCTCGCGGGCTTCGGCCAGTACCGATTCCGCTTCATCGGGATCGATCTCGAACGGCTTGGTCGTCATGCAATCCTTGCCGGCACGAATAATTTTACGCAACTGATCTGCACGGCCGTTGGGTCCGGTCATCAGAATGATCACGGGGATTCCGTCGTCGACCAGCAGGTCGTCGAGCGAGGTGTAGGCTTTTACACCATACTCGGCGGCAATCGCATCGCAGGTCTCTGCATTTCGCTCACAAACAGCCGCCAGTTCAAAATAGGGTTCTGCGGTACCTTTCGTAATGTAGGTATCAATTATCTTCTTGCCGAAGTTGAGCCCGACCACTCCAACCTTGATTTTTTTCATTTTTCTCCGGCAATCAGTCCGTTTGTTATTCTGTCAAATCCCAGTCTTCCCAAGGGAATTCCTGGGCATCCGGGGCAAGTCTCATAGACAGGATGAGGATTTTCATCAAAAAGGGCTTCCGGACGGTACCCCGACACTGGAAGCCCCATATCCCGATTCCGTTAATTAGTTCCGCAAACTGCGGAGCATCACGGTGATCAGCGTGCCGAGTCCCAGCATGCCGATCGTAGCTGGCTCAGGAATGGCAATGGTGGTCAATTGATCGGCGGTTTTGCCGAATACCGAATCTGTTCCAGTGGAATAAACGATTCCGACGAGCTCAATGATATCGCCAGCATCCGCGCCTGCGGCTCCATTGTCAGTCAGCTTAAACCCATA
>JBILEA010000212.1:0-5069 GCA_044352355.1 Pontiellaceae bacterium
TTTAATCATTTAAATAAAAATGATGTTAATTTTTTGTAAGCGAAGAAATAACGATCATCTCTAGCTTGCGATTCGTGTTGATTTGGATAAATTGGCGGGTACCCTTCGGTTTATGAAAACTGTATCCACAATGGAAATACGTGAAATTGATCACCGCACGATTGAATCCGGCACCCCTGGCGAAGAACTAATGCGCCGCGCCGGACAAGGCGTTGCGGATGTCGCTGGCGATATACTCACCAGTCACGGGGGCAATTCTGTTCTACTGATCGCCGGAACCGGCAATAACGGCGGTGATGTTTTTGCCGCCGCTACAGAGCTTTCACAAAGCGATTTTACTATCGAGGTCTGGCTGTGCGGCTCGCAAAGCCAAATTAAAGGCGATGCGCAGATACATCTCAAGAAAATGATCCGAGCTGGAATTATCCCCAAAGAGGTCCGAAGCCTAAATGATCTTTTCCCAAAGGCGAATCCCGACCTCATCATTGACGGGCTGCTCGGCACCGGTTCTAAAGGCGCGCCGCGCGATTTCATGTCTCCGCTGATTGAATGGATTAACACGCAAGGACAACAGGCCTTTGTGCTCGCTATCGACATTCCATCGGGTATTGATGCCGACACAGGTATTGCTAAAGGCCCCGCTGTTAAAGCCGATATGACAATCACCATTGGCCTGCCGAAAACCGGACTTATCCGGCCTGAAGCGCTTCCATACGTTGGAAACGTAGAGGTGCTCGACATTGGCATTCCGCTGGAATTCATCGAGGAGGCCAACGGTTGCGCCGAAGCGGCTTTAATCGATCGATCTGATCTTTTCATCGCTCGCCGCGAACGGGATAGCCACAAAGGAACCTACGGACACGTTCTGCTTATTGGCGGATCGATCGGCTACACAGGAGCTATCGCCATGGCCGCACGGGCCGCGCTGCGTTCCGGCGCGGGACTTGTTAGCGTGCTGACCCCCGAAGCGGTCTACCCAATCGTCGCACAGGCCTGCGGCCCTGAAGCAATGGTTCATCCTTTTGAACCCACCCCGCCCTTCGGGCACCCCTCCGTTGGAGGGGATTTTAAATGCAACGCGATTCTGATCGGCCCGGGGCTTGGACTCACCGGCGAAATCCGCGCACTGGTTGAAACGCTGCTTGAAACCTGCAAGGTTCCACTGGTACTGGATGCTGACGCGCTTTGCGTTACACCAGAAAAAATCGCCGCCGCAAAATGCCCCGTCGTTCTGACACCCCATCCCGGCGAATTTGAGCGGCTTTTCGGTGCACCTGTCACCGACCGCTGGGCGCAGGCACAGGACGCCGCCGAGCGGACAGGAAAAACCATCGTTTTAAAGGGTGCAGGAACCCTTATTGCAGAATCGGGAAAAAAACTGGCGATCAACATGACCGGCAATCCGGGCATGGCGACCGGAGGCTCCGGCGATGTATTAGCCGGACTACTCACCGGACTGCTTGGTCAAGGAATGATGCCCTTTGATGCGGCGATGACCGCCACTTATCTACACGGCATTGCAGGAGATCTTGCTGCACACGATTTCACCCAGTCGGCACTGATTGCCACCGACCTTATCGAAGCGCTGCCTGATGCATTCCGTTTTCTACAACCGCACTGACTATTCATTCACCATATAAGCAGGCTGATGTGTTGCCTGCAAAACGGCTTGCCAGATCCATCCGCGCGAATCAACCCGTTTGCGCTGTCCAATCATTGCAATGGGTAAATGCACCAAGCGGTGGTTATGCAAGCCGACCACCATCCCCGTTTTACCAGCCATTGCGGCGTGCATGGCGTTATAGCCGAGAAACAGACAATACTCTGCATCGTTGGCATTGGCGGGCGTGCTACGGATCAAATAACTGGGATCAAAATATTTCACATTAAGTTCACAGTTCTTTTCGGCAAACCAATGCTTCATCTCATCGCGTAAAAAAGTCCCAACGTCCGCCAACTTTGTATTGCCGGATTTGTCTTTGGCATTTTGGTGCGCAATTAAATGCTGTCCTGCACCTTCCGCAACCACCACCACCGCATGATCTTTCTTTTCCAACCGCTGACGAAGATGTTCAAAAAAACCATTCGGTCCATCGAGATCAAATGGAACTTCTGGAATCAGACAAAAGTTGACGTTGCTATTCGATGTCGAAGCCGACGTAGCGATCCAACCCGATTCGCGGCCCATCAACTTAACCAACCCAACGCCGTGGCGTGCTGCCTTGGCTTCTGCATGAGCACAATTAATGACATTCCAGGCCCCTTGCACGGCCGTCTCATATCCAAACGAACGCTCAATGACACCGATGTCATTATCAATTGTCTTTGGCACCCCAATAACAGCAATCTCCAGCCCTTGGGCCTGAATCTCATTCTGAATATCACGAGCCCCTCGTAACGTGCCGTCACCGCCGATGGTAATAAGAATGTTCACTTTGTAATGCCGTAACGTGTGAACAATCTCCTTATTGTCCTGCGGGCCGCGCGAAGACTTCAAAATCGTGCCGCCCTTTTCGTGAATATCGTCCGTGTTATTGGTATCGAGCTCAATGGGTGAATGGAAATATTTTGCGACCAGTCCTTCATAACCGTACTGAAAGCCGAGCACTCGCTTAACGCCATAACCCTCCAGCGCGCAAAATGTTATCGCGCGAATAACGTCATTAAGCCCCGGACAAAGCCCACCACACGTCACGACGCCAACTGTAACATCTGATGGATTGAAATAAATCTTCTCACGCGCACCGGCCCGTTGGAAATATTCGATCTCATCCACCGATGACCCCGTAGCATAATCCAACGAATGAACCCGGTAAATCACTCCGTTCTCATCATTAAAAAATTCCTGCCGCTGCGTTTGAAAGGGCGAGTCCACTTTGCATTCGCCCAGCGTTTCAATTGGAATAATTCTGCTCATAAAAAATACCCCCATCCATCACACAAAGCTTTATAATCTCTGAAACCGCTAAATCAGTCTCGAAATATAACGATGCAGACTGCAAATCACACGATTTTACACGAAATTTTTAAAACACCGACTGAACACACCGGCCCATAGCGCAAAATGATCAACAAAATAGACACCCCGTACGCTCCGCCCTGCTTTGATTTTACCTTTCCGCCGAACGCGGCAAAGTATATATAAACGCAATGAAACGCGATATTGAATGGATTGAAAAACTTGAAGACGGCGTAAAACGTACCGTACGCATTGCGATTACCATGAATAAGGGGATCAAATGGCAGTTCAAACGGTCCGATGAGGAGCGCTGGGATTACGACACCCCCGCCACGCCTGAGGACTGGGAAGCTCTTGAAGAAAAGGTGGCCGCACTCTACAACCGTCGCCGGGCTACTCACGAGGAGCTGGAGCTCGTTCGCACCATGAGGAAGAAACACTCTTAGCTTCTGCGTGGAAATATGAATTATGAAAGATGAACTATGAAATCGGAACTTTTCCTCTTTAAAGCTGTCGCAGACCCGCTTTCATCTTTCATTCCGCAGGAACCCGTTTATGAATGAATTTAAAATTACCGGAGAATACATCGAGCTGGATAAACTGCTCAAAGCCACACAGCTCTGCGGAACCGGCGGAGAAGCCCGTAACGTCATTAGCGAAGGACTGGTCACGGTGGATGGTCAAGTCGAGCTGCGCCTGCGCCGGAAAATTCGCCCCGGTATGTCCGTTCAATACAATGGAACCGTCCTCACGGTTTACTAACGTACAAGGATCTATCGCCGTAAAAGAGAACCTCTGTGAAACGAAACCTGTTCAGAAAAAAAACAACCCGCATGGCTGCAAACAGAAAACTCACCGCGCATAAAACAGCGCGTCGTTTTCCCCTTTTCACTCTGCTTGCAGCCTCCGTTCTTTGGTTGGCCCTCATGGTATTTTTTTACAGCGGACGCCTCTTGCAGCCGCAAAAATTAGTCCTCGGTCAAAAAGCCCCCGAAACCATTGTTGCTTCGGTTGATTTTCGCGCAGAGAATCTCGCCGCCACAAAAACCCGGCAACGAGCAATGGCTGATACGATTCTGCCGGTTTTTTCTGCCGACCCCTCCGCGATTGAAAACGTCCGGCAGGTGCTGACAACAACTCAATTGATGAATATCATCTCAGCGAACGAAAATATTGATGTAAAAACCATTATTTTCACCGCACTTTCCAATACCATTTCGCAGGGCATCATCTCAGCCAGTGATGCACAAACCAAATTTAACGGCGCAGCCCCGTCCGGCAAAGTAACACTGCGCGGCGGCACAACAGAGGTCATTCGCACTCTCGACAGCTTTGTTCAGCCAACTGAGGCCCTCAAAATCACCACGGCGGAAATTCTTCATGGCCTTCCCCGTGAAAGCCGCAACGAAGAGACCCTTCGCGCACTGATCGCACCCTGGCTTTGGCCTAATTTAACTTATGATGCCGCAGAAACGTCCGCACGTCAGACACAAGCCATCGAATTGGCAGATCCGGCCATGGAAACGGTGAACGCCGGTACCATTCTGATTCGCAGCGGTAATTTGGTCAGTGAACAAACTTTAATCTGGCTGACCGCACACGAAAAACGGCTGGGAGAACTTGAACCGCCCGCTGAGCGTATTCAACGATTGGCGGGCAACGGCTTGTTATTATTGATCGGACTCGCATTGACGGCCTCCATGGCAGGCCTTATTCAACCCGCGCTATTGCACAGCCGTCGGCAACTGTTACTGCTGATCACACTTTCCGCCCTGCCTCTAGTCGTTGGAAAAGGCCTGCTTTACGTCACCGTCAGTCTGCATTTGTTACCAGCCTCTGCGCTCAACTTTGCACTACCCTTATCCATCGCGCCGCTATTGGCTTCCATTTTACTTGGCAACACGGCCGGATTAATCGCAGGACTCTGGGTCAGTTTTGCACTGGCCACACTGCTGGGCGGGAGTTTTGATGTTTTTATACTCGGCCTGCTGACCTCTGTCACGGCCATCTACACCACGCAGGATGTCAAACGCCGCACCGCCCTGTTCCGCGCGGGATTCTGGATCGGCGCAGTGAAAATTCTTTTTGCGCTCATCATGGCGATACTAAA
>JBILEA010000029.1:0-16784 GCA_044352355.1 Pontiellaceae bacterium
TGCGATGGATTGCTTACAAGCCGGAGCTATAATTCAACGGGTTGTGAATGGATAAACGGTCAGTCAAAAAAGTTGTTCTTCCAATGTGTTTGCTTGCGCTTCTTTTCTCGGGAAGCGGATGCTGTAATTTCTATCAGCTGGAAGGAAACGGAGCCAGACCCAAAGCCGAATGGGCGGACTATTTGCCCAGAGCGACTGTGCAACAATTGGACGGAATCCGGGTGGATGCGGCGACCAGTGATGTGACCATACTGTTTGATCGCGGGGACTACGGCGGATACAAAGTTAAACTCCATAGGGAATTTAAATGGAGATTCCCCGTCGGCCCGTATCATGAACGGTCTTTCTGGCTTCCGGACAGTAAACGTGCCGGACGCAGTCTGTGTATGGAGCTGGACTGCTGGGGAACCGAACTGCTGCCCTATATGGTTGGCTTGTTCACGGGCGGGAGCTCAAAGGTCTATGATTTCCCGCGCGGAGACTGCATTGCCTATCAACGGTTTATGCGGGCAGGTATCATTCCGCTACTGGCGTATGAATCCAGTGTCCTGCCGGTTATCACCGATGAGACACTGACTCCCGGCGGACCGAATGTGATGTCGCCCAACTCGCTTTGCGAGATTTCTACCTCGCTGGAAGGAATCAAACTGGATCAGATGGGCGACTACTATTTTTGGCCCACCACGCCGTTGAGCCGGCAAAAATACAACCGGCTGACCTCCTACTATTTTCTTTGCGGCCTGCTGGCTTTCGGGCAGAAAAATGAGCGGGCGTATATGCAGATCGCCTGGTTCCCGATCGAGCTTTGGTCCCTCGAAGAGGAACCGCCGCTCCAACGGGTTATGTCACGCTTCAATTAGCCTGTTTTTTCGATTAATATCATCCAGACTTTGGAAAGCCGTTTGGCGCCCAGACCTCTCGTAGCAGGTTGTTTTGCTTGAGGATGGTGGTTGATCAGCTATGGTTGAGGTATGGAGTTTAATCGCATCACGTTTAATGGGAAGCGGAGCGGGCTGTCCGTTGCGACGGAGTGGATCCGGGCGCTGAATGATCCCCGGGTTCTTCAGGAGAAAGCCGGCTTTCTTTTTAAAGCATCTTTTGACGGGGATTGCTTGATGCTGGCGGTTGCCCCAACCCTTATCAACGGGGAACGCAGTTATCATTATAACCTGCGGCTGGAGAAGGAGGATGCGTTCACGCTGATCGGTGATGTGAACGCGCAGGGGGTTTTTACGATTCTCTTCAAGCCGGAGAGCCGTGCGGCGGTTTCACAACATGCAACTGAGTATATTGGACGTTTTCGCAGTTTGGCCGCTTTTCTGAAGGCGACCGGATACACCGGTGCCGGACGGCTGGATGAGGTAACACAGGATATTCTGCGAACGCTCGGCTTCTCACCGGTTCCGGAATCCCTTTCAGATCTGTAAAAAAAAAAGCGCCCCGCAATAGCGGCGCGCTTTTGCTCTTCGAATCAAACCTTCAACTAGAAATTGTAGGTTACAAAGAGTCGGGTGTCGGTGGCGAAGGTGTTGTCTCTTCCGTCATTGTAGTCAAGATAACCCACGCCTGATTTTAGCGCTACCGTGAGGCGGTCGCTGAGCGGCTGCGAAATCACTACGTTTAATTCCTGTCCCTCAAACGGGGTGGTGTCGTGCGTGGTGTAGTTGTAGAGCAGGTAAAGGCCGGTTTTGCCGATTTTCGTGGTGGCCTTCAGGTAATAGGTATCGGCTCCGCCGTTAAACTGTCCGCTGTAGATCATCATGGAAGAGCCGAGCGGATGGTTGATGCCGGTGGTGGTTTCTTCAAAAAGCAGTCCGTTGCCGCTGATGGAGAGAACGCCGGGCTCCAGCGTAACTCCGCCGATTTTCTGCTGTACGGACGCGCCGATCATATCGGAACGGCGGTCTGCACCTTTGCCGACAGCGGTTTCATGGCGGTAATAGCCGTTGATGGCGGTGGTATCGGTCAATGTGTATTTGACGCGTCCGCCGGCGATATTGGCGATGTCGTGCGCATAGGCATCATAAACGGCAATCTCGAGATTGGTGATGCTGGTATTAACAGCTTCCGCCCAGGTTATGCCGTGTGTGCTGTAGGCTGCGCGCAGCGTTTCGCGGATGTCGTTAAATTTCCACGATTCCTGATTGTCCATCCAGTTGCTGAGCCGCCAGGCGTGCCCGACGGTCAGCGCGGTGTGCGGAATATCTTTGGTGGTCAGCGCAACGGCTTCGAGCGAGCGGGGCTTTTGACGGAACTCGTCCGCCCGGAATACTTCTCCGTTAACGACCTGTCGTCCGGCTTTGACGCACGTATTAGTTAGACCGATTTCCCCAAAGCTGTATTTAGCCCAAGCTTCATTGAACAGATTCACCCGTCCGTTGCTTAAAAGCAGCTTGCCATTGTTGTCCCCGCCATAACGTCCGCCGCCATCGAAAATGGGCTCAACATAAATATAGGAAAAACCGCCGCTTAAATATGCAATCTCGGGTGAGAGGTAATCAATTTTAGCCCCCAACGTGGTGGAGTGCCCATCGCCGACCCCTTCATAACCCCGGTGCATGGAAAGCGACTGGAGCCGAACGGCCCATGTCCCATAGCCGAGATCGTTGATCGGTTTGAGCAGGCTGTCGGACGCGGCGTAGCTAAGAGCTGCAATGGCCAAGATAAACAATATTTTTTTGATCATAGGTTCCCCTTTTAGTTTTTGGATTTTTTCTGAGTCAGCAACGATACAACCACCAGCGTAATGAAACTGAGCGGAATCGAAATGATGCCCGGTTGGTTGAGACTGTGCAGTGCCGTTGCTGGATTAAGCTTGTACTGCACATACATGTCCGGCGAGGTTAGAATAATCGCCAAGGCGGAGATCATGCCGATGCCGATCGACCAGGCAATGCCCTTCGAGGTCGTCTTCTTCCAGAACAGCAGCATGATGATGGCCGGCAGGTTGGCCGAGGCGGCCACCGCAAACGCCCAGCCGACGAGGAAGGTTACGTTCATTCCCTGAAAGGAAATTCCGAGGCCGATCGCAATGATGCCAACCACCAAAGCGGAAATTTTTCCGGCTTTTACTTTCTGATGATCCGTCATCTTGACGTTCATAAACTTGTCCATCAGATCGTGCGCCACCGCGCCGGAGGCCGCGACAATCAGTCCGGAAACCGTTCCAAGTACCGTCGCAAAGGCGATTGCGGAGATGATGGCGAAGAGCACTAGACTGAATGAACTGGCCAGCAGCGGGGCGGACATATTGTCATCCGTCATATCAATTACTCCGAGGGTCATAGCCCCGAGACCCATAAACAACGTCAGAACGTAGAAGAACCCGATTCCTCCAATGGCCACGATGGTTGACTTGCGGGCATCGCGCTGCGAAGGAACGGTGTAATAACGGATCAGAATATGAGGCAGCGCAGCGGTGCCTAAGAAAAGGGCCAGCATCAGCGAGATGAAGTTCATCTTTTCAACCGGAGTTTTTGTTTTGAATTTCTGACCGGGAATCAGCAGGTCTGCGCCTTTCGTAACGACAGGGCAGAAAAGGGTCACGTGAGCATCGCCGTCGGTCAGCTTAATCTGCGCGCCCTTTGGATAGCGCACCACTTCGGCCCGAGAGAGAGCTGCCAGATATTTAAACGGGCCGATCTTGCCGGTTTTGTCGATCTCACTGCCGTTTTCGTCAAGCAACTTGGTCACATGTCCGACTGATTTAAATAGATTAGCCTCTTTCGGTGCGCCGTTATAAAGCGTTCCTGCCGGTGTTACGGTTTGGGACTGAACTTCTTCCAGTGAGGTTCCTTTAATCAGCCACCAGCTTGCGATGCCGTCTTTGGCCAGTTTTACAAAGCTCTTGCCGGATTTTTTATCGTCTATTTTTGTGACAAAAGAATATCCGTCAGCACCTGTAGTCATCATCGTTGCGGCATTGAGTTGTTTTGGGAAGAAGGTTTTTTTGCCCGGCTCGGTTGAAAGACCTTTGCTGAGAACGGCAACGACCAGCACGGTGGAGAAAATAATCAGCAGTCCGCCTTTAAGAAACTGGACGTACGTGGTGGAGGTCATGCCGGCTGTGGCCACGATGGTGATCACGATGGCACCGACCATAATCACGCCCACCCACTGCGGGAGACCGAGTAACGGGGTAACCAGTGCGCCGGCACCGACCATCTGTGGAATGAGATAGAACACCGAAACGGCCAGTGTGCTGATGGCCGCCATCAGCTGAATCCCCTTCGAGTTGAACTTGGAGTCCAGCGCGTCGGTAAAGGTATATTTTCCGAGGCGTTTCATCGGTTCAGCAACTACAAACAGAGCAACAATCCAGCCGGCGAGGTAGCCGATGGAGTAAAGGAATCCATCATAGCCCATGGTTGCAATCATGCCGCAAATTCCGAGGAAGGAAGCGGCGGAGAGATAGTCGCCGGCGAAAGCGACCCCGTTAACAAACCAGTGAATGGTTCCGCCTGCGGCGAAGTAGCCGGATGCGGACTTGGCTTTGCGGGCATAATAGAAGGAAAGTCCGAGTACAAACCCGACGAACATCAGGAAAATCGCTACGGCAATGGGGCTGGCTGTGTAATTCATTATTTCGATTCCCCTTTATTCATCTCATTTTCTTTTTTGGTACAGACGTGGTTGTAGATCAGTCCGAGGATGAGCGCAAAAACGATCAGCGCCATGCCGTAGATGATGGCCAGATTCACTCCGGCCAGTACCGGCGTTTTGAGTGTTTCGGTGGCGAAAACCGCCAGAGCGACGAAGCCCGCATAGATTACGCAATAAAGCCAGAACAGCTTAATGCCTAACTTCGCTTTCCAGTCGGACGCATTGTCTTTCCCAATTTGAACCGCCGGTTCGTGCAGCATTTGATTCTCCTTATTTCACTTTTATTTTCAAATAAAACCGTGGTTTCTACTCTTAAAAATCACCTAAGGAAAGTGCTTTTATTGCTTTTTAATCCCTGTGGCTGAGCGATCGGTTTTTTTTAAAATAGTTGATAAGCTCCCTGATCGTCAGCACGGGTTCTGAAGAATCCGGCGGGCGTGGTCGAGGGCATGAGCGACGTCTTTATGGAAATTGGTGTGGCCGATTTTTTCAATCAGTTGCGCCTTTTTCATAGCATCGATCGGTTGTTTGTGGACGCCGGAAAGTAATAATGTGGTGCCGTCGCGGTGCGCTGCGGTGACCACGCCTTCCAGCGCCCGCAGTCCGGTGGCATCAATGACCGGAACATTCCGCATGCGCAAAATCAGAATTTTCGGCATCTTAATTTTGCTGATTTCATCCTGAAACATACTGGCGGCACCAAAGAAAAAGGGCCCGTTGATTTCAAAAACCTCTACACCTTTCGGCACGTTGAAGCGCGTCAGCGCGTTTGGATCATTTTTATCAGCAATCTCATCATCCAGATTAATAATGCCGGCCGTGGTCACCGTTTCCATGCGACGCATGAATAGCAAAGCGGAAAGTACTACGCCGGTCTGGATGGCAACGGTGAGGTCGGCAAAAACGGTCAGCAGGAATACGGTCAGCAGGACGAGCACGTCGCTGCGCGGGCTGTAGAAGAGTTTTACAAAGAAATGCCACTCGCTCATATTGTAGGCGACGATCAGCAGGACAGCGGCCAGTGCACTCATCGGAATCAGTGCGGCGTAGCGCCCGAAGAAGAGCAGGATCAGTAATAGCGTGATCGCATGAATAATTCCGGCCAGCGGAGTCGTTCCGCCGTTTTTAATGTTGGTGGCCGTGCGGGCGATGGCACCCGTGGCGGGAATGCAACCAAAGAGAGGGCCGACAACATTGGCGATTCCCTGCGCGACCAGTTCCATATTGGAGCGATGCTTCTGGCCGGTCATTCCGTCGGCCACCACCGCAGAGAGCAGTGATTCAATGCCGGCCAGCAAGGCAATGGTCAGTGCCGGGGCGAAGAGTCCGCGCATCAATTCGAAGCTGACCGCTGGAAAGGTAAACGACGGCAGGTGATTTGGCACGGCCCCGAAGCGGCTGCCGATGGTTTCAACCGGAAGTTTTAACAGAGTAACCAGTAGCGTGGTGACAAGGATGGCAATCAGCGAGCCGGGGACGCGGCGGGTGACTTTCGGCCAGATGATCATAATCAGTAGCGCGAGCAGTCCGAGCGCGGCGGAGAGCGGATCAATCAGGGTAAGGTTTGAGCCGATCGCCTCGATTTTGCCGATGAATTCGCTCGGGAACTTTTCCAGATGCATACCGAGGAAGGCGGGCACCTGTGTGACGGCAATGATGACGGCAATCCCGGTGGTGAAGCCGATAATGAGCGGGTAGGGCAGATATTTAAGAACTGAACCCAGGCGGCAGACCCCCATCAGAACCAGCATAACACCTGCCATCAGCGTGGCGACGGTCAGCCCGGCCACGCCGTACTGCTGGACGATTCCGTAAACAATTACGATAAATGCGCCGGTCGGTCCGCCAATCTGTACACGGCTGCCGCTGAAAAATGAAATGATGAATCCGGTGATGATGGCGGTATAGAGGCCCTGTTCCGGTTTGACGCCGGAAGCAATGGCAAAGGCAATCGCGAGCGGCAGGGCGACGATGCCGGTGATGAGTCCAGCGGTCAGATCGTTGACGAAATGTTTCAGTGAGTAGCCGGAACGGTAGCAGGTAAAAATCTGTGGAATCAAACGCGAATGCATGGAACTCCTTTTTGGTCGCAAAATAAGCGGGCACTAATATACCTTTCCTGTCCGATTTAAAGAAAATTCCTATGAAAATCCGTATTAATCAGATCGACCTGCCGCCCGGTTACTCATCAGACCAGCTTTTGAAGGCCGCCGCCAAGGCGTTGCGCTGTAATCCGTCGGCTCTGAACGGCATGAAAACAGTCCGTCGTTCAATCGACGCGCGCGGCTGTTCGCCGCGAATGACCGTCGCGGTCGAAGTGAATTTTTCCGGCAAATTTCCCTCTGGATTGCGCGATGTAGATGAAGTGCAAAGGGACAAAGGCGCAGAGGAACAAAGAAGATCAACAATCATCAATCGGAAATCGGCAATCCTTGTTGTCGGCGCCGGTCCTGCCGGACTGATGGCCGCGCTCGGTTTGGCCGAAGCCGGACTCAAGCCGCTGTTGATTGAACGCGGTGAAGCCGCCGCGCCGCGCGCCAAACGGGTTGAAGCGTTTTGGGAAAACGGAACGCTGGATGTCGAAAGCAACGTGCTCTACGGCGAAGGCGGCGCAGGCCTTTTTTCCGACGGCAAGCTGACCTCGCGCAGTAAAGACCGTCCGCGCGTCCGCCGCTTTCTGGAAGCCTTGGTCCGTTGCGGCGCGTCGCCCGATATTCTGATCGATGCCGAACCGCACATCGGCAGCGACGTACTCGAAGAACTGGTTCCGGCACTGCGCAACCGGATCATCGAACTCGGCGGCGAAGTACGCTTCGGCGCACGGCTTGATCGGCTCGAAATCGAAAACGGTGCGGTGCGCGGCGCGGTGATTTCCGGCGAACAGTTCCGTACCGACTGCTGTGTGCTGGCGACCGGTCACAGCGCCCGCGATATCTACGAAATGCTGGCGGAGCAGGGCGTACCGCTTGAAGCCAAGCCGTTTGCCGTCGGCGTGCGACTCGAAATTCCCCAGCATCGTATCGATACTGCGCAATGGGGCGGCAGTTTTCCAACGCTTGGAAAGGCCAGTTTCCGGTTGACGCGGCGCGAGGAAGAAAATGCCCGCGCCTGCTACTCCTTCTGTATGTGCCCCGGCGGACTGGTTATTTCCTGCGCCTCGTCGGTTGGATTAATGACCACCAACGGCATGAGTCTTTCCAAACGCGACAAACCGTTCGGCAACGCCGCCTTTTTGGTTCCGGTGATGCCGGAAGATTTTTCATCATCCAATGACATTGTAGGACGCGCTTCCCGTATTCGGGAGCGTGTGCCCGCTGCAACTACAGGCTACCCGGAATACCAGGGAAGCCTGTCCTACAATAAGACAGGACGTTATCCGGTACTGGCCGGCATTGAATTCCAGAAAAAAATGGAAGCGGCGGCGTTTGCGGCGGGTGGATCGGACTATTCACTGCCCGCCCAGCGGCTGGTCGATTTTCTGGAAGGCGCGGCGGCGTCCGAACTTCCGGCGGAACGTTCCTGCACGATGGCCCGTTCGGCGCAACTGCGCGGACTGCTACCGGAATTTGTCGAACATACCTTACGGAGCGCGGTGCCGAAAATGCTACGCAGTATGCGCGGCGTGATTTTTGATGAAGCCTTGCTCTACGCTTCCGAAACCCGCAGTTCGAGTCCGGTGCGGGTTGTGCGCGGCGAAGATGGACAGTCGGCAATTCGCGGACTCTATCCCTGCGGCGAAGGGGCAGGCTATGCCGGCGGCATCGTCAGCTCCGGGATCGACGGCCTCCGCATCGCCGAGGCGGTGGTTGAAAGAATGGATACCCCTAAAATGGAATAATGGATTCAAGGAATAGTTCAACGTATTTATTGTCTTCCAAAAAGAAACGCCCCAAAGGGAGTGGCAACCGTCGGCGGAATCCGGTAGAAACTTCCCAGTATTTGGAAGGGTCTTATGGAAAAGTCGCAATGCATCGATAAAGCTACGAGGCTGATTGAATATCTTATTCGGCTGGCAGACCTCCAAAGGAAATCCATTAAGGACATTGCCAATTACGAGCAAATCTTATGGTTCAATGATATTCCAAATCTCAAAGGGTGCTTCACACAAGCTTGGGGTGCTGACAAGGAATATGACGATAGCATTTGGCTGGAAGTCCAGACTCGGCGCGAACCGCCTCTCCCAAAGATTCCTAATATCTGCAAGGACTGGGTGAATTCGTCTGTTTTACGTACGAAAACAGAGATGCCCTTGCTTTATGAGACGATTACCCGGCAGGTCGAAAATCCGAACTGGATCGAGGGGTCAGATCAGCCCCAATTTTTTTCCGAATCAGATAACCTGGAGAACTACCCAGAGGTTCAGAGAAAGTGGGAATCTTACATTGAAGACCAATGGATTCCATGGACGGAAGATCATAATCAATGGGAGGTTATCCAGGGTATATATTCGAAACTGTTCTCGATATATCAGGAACAGCTCAAATTGGGAGAAGAGTTTGAGCTGGTTGTTGGCGTCGGCCTGCTCACTTGGCAAACACCAGAGCGTCAGCAAATCCGTCGTCACCTTCTCGTGGCGACTGCGGCTTTGGAATTTGAGTCACAGCTTGGAAAATTCACGGTTAGACCAAATCCTGACGGGGCCAATTTGCGGACAGAATTAGATATGCTGGAAAACGCCCAACCTCCGAAAGCCGAAGAAGTCGCGCGGCAGGGACTTGTTAGCGCCGATGATAATCCATGGGCACGCAATGTTACGGACGGGGTGTTGGAGGGGCTTATTCATTCGATTGACTCAAAAGGGGAATATTACGACAGGCTACAGCCAGAGGCTTTCCGCTCAACCGAAAAGCCGATTGTGGAATATGCTCCAACTTTGATTTTGAGAAAACGCTCTGCGCGTGGTTTGACGGAAACATTACGGAAACTTAAAGAACAGATTCAGAGTGGAGGTGAGATTCCTGCCGAATTCAAGGATTTGGCAGAAATTCGGCGATCCGCTGCGGAGCAACAGGGTGACGAATCTGATTTAGAAGGCAAGACTGAACGGGTAAAACCAGTTTTTGACGGAGAAATTTATTTTCCAAAGCCATCAAATAAAGAGCAGCGGAAAATCATTGAGAGACTGAACCATTCTAACGGAGTTTTGGTTCAAGGCCCACCCGGCACAGGAAAATCTCACACCATTGCAAACTTGATTTGTCACCTTCTGGCTACAGGCAAACGGATTCTTGTCACAGCAAAGACGCCCCGTGCGTTACAGGTCATCGAGCGGCAACTGCCTGAACAGATGCGGCCTCTTTGCGTGAACCTGCTTGGCGGTGGCGCAGAAGAAAGGCAGTCACTTGAAAACAGCATGGGCGCAGTTTTACAGAAGACTCAAAGCTGGAATGCCCGCGATAGTAAAGAACGGCAACAGGAATTTGAGGAAAAACTGAGCCATCTTCGTATGGAAAAAGCCGCCATTGAAAATCGACTTTGTGCAATTCGTGAAGCGGAAACTCATACGCAAACAATTGTTGATGGAATATATCGCGGCACTGCCGTTCAGATTGTCCGGCAGATTCAGGGTGAAAGTTCGAAATGCGACTGGCTGACGGATCGTATACATTTTGACGTGACATGTCCTCTGGAGAACCCGGCAGGGATCAGCCTATTGAAAGGATTGAGGGCTTTGAGTTCTGAAAACCGGCAGGAGCTTCAAGCTGTTTGGCCTCAGGAAGTGCCAAATGAATCTGAACTCGTTGGTTTATTTTCGACCGAGAAAGCTCTTAAAGCCGAAGAGTCGCGCCTTATCCAATCCGCGGATAATTGTTTTTTTGAACAATTGGTTCGGCAGAATGATTTTTCTGTTGATGCCGTTCTGAAACCGTTGGGCCTGCTTCAAGACTCTATGCGAAAGCTGAACGCGTTGCCGTACGGTTGGGTCGGAGATGCGCTTAGAGAGATGACCGCTGGACATGAGGCTACGTGGAGAGAACTGCACGGCGCCACAGAAAAAAGCCTAGCCTCGATAGCCGACTTCGTGGGGGATGCGGACAGAATTCATTTTACCTGTCCAGAAGGGTCTGATCTTAAGGTGGTTTGTCAGGATGCAGAGAAGTTGCATGAATTCTTTTTTGGGGGTGGCAAGCTGGGCTGGGGGCCTTTCCACCCATCGAGTGTCCGCCCATTTCTTTATATTACGAAAAAAGTTTTCGTGGACGGAAAACCATGCAAGGACTCTGACTGTATAAGCCTGCTGATTAAAGCGCTTAGGGTTCAGTTGGAGATGAACGCCCTCTGGAGCCTATGGTGTGGGAAAATAGCTCCTGTTTCGGGGCCGTACAATTTGCAGTACCACGAAATAAAGGCGCATTTTGATGCATTGAGCCAGATTCTAGAGGCTCGCAAGCTGATGTATAGCTGTCAATCTGTGATCTATGGCTGGTACAGCGAACTACCCGTGGCATGGAATCAGATAGCTACCCTGAATTCTTTTGTTCAGGCATGTCGTCTTGCTCTAACGCGGGCGAGTTTGCGCGATACGGAAAAGAAGATTTTCGATACCACAAGCCCGATCCTTGCTATCAGCCGAAAGGCGAATCCTCATCGTCTAGTTCGTGAACTGCTTGATGCCGTTGAACTGCGATCGATAGATGATTTTCGAGTGGCGGCCAAAAAAGCTGAGGCGATGAATGACCAGAAGGTTTTAATGCTAAAAACGGATGCTGTTTTGAAAACGGTGTCTGCGCATGCGCCCGGGTTTGCGAGCTGCCTGTTTGAAACAGCAGATTATCCTTGCTGGGACGAACGGTTGTCGAATTTCAAGAGTGCATGGAATTGGGCTCGCGCCCATTTTTGGCTGTACGACTACATTAACAAAGAAGATGTCGTCAGCTTAGGGGACAGACTTTTGCAGGTTGACTATGAAATTGGATTTACGGTTTCAAGTTTGGCTGCTGAAAAGGCCTGGGCGTTCTGCTTTTCACGCATGTCCGAACAACATCGCCGGCACATGGAAGCGTGGCAGCAGCACATTAAAAAGCTTGGCAAGGGAACGGGTAAGTATGCGGCTTTCCATCGAAAGGAAGCCCAGTCAAATCTTGAGCAATGTCGTGAAGCAGTTCCTGCATGGGTTATGCCGCTGCATCGCGTATGGGACACAGTTTCTCCTTCGCCCGACATGTTTGATGTTATTATTGTTGATGAAGCTTCTCAGTGCGGCTTGGAGTCCCTGCCGCTATTCTATATGTGTAAAAAGATTTTGATTGTGGGCGATGATAAACAGATCAGTCCGGATGCGGTGGGCGTCCCTCTGGATGCGGTACATCGTCTCATGGATGAATATCTCCACGACTTTCGGTTTAAGGCCGATGCCTTTGATGTTACATCCAGTTTATTTTATCAGGCCAAGCTCCGTTATAGCGCGCATAAGGTCGTTTTGCGCGAGCATTTCCGGTGTATGCCAGAGATTATAAGGTTCAGTAACGAGCAATGTTACTCAAGTGAGCCCTTAATTCCTCTACGCCAGTATGGTGCGGATCGACTGAAGCCATTGGAGCGGAGATATGTAGAAGGCGGATATAAGGAGGGAACGGGAAGCAGGGTGATTAACCGGCCAGAAGCAAAGGCAATCGTTGATAAAATCGTAGAACTTTGTCTCGACCCCCAATATGAAGACAAAACAATGGGTGTTGTTATTTTACAGGGGGAAGCACAGGCGAGCCTGATTGAAACAATGCTGCTTGGCAGGCTGGGTGCAGATGAGATAGAGCGCCGCCGTTTGATCTGCGGCAACCCGTATAGTTTTCAGGGGGACGAGCGTGATGTTGTCTTTCTTTCAATGGTGGCCGCATCCAATGACAGAGTGGGTGCGCTTGCTAAATCTTCCGACGAACAGCGCTTCAACGTCGCAGCAAGTCGCGCCAAAGATCAGATGTGGTTGTTTCACTCGGTAACGCGTAACGATTTGAGCCAGACATGTAGCCGCTCAAAACTGTTGGCGTTTTTTGAGGGAACGAAGGTTGAGCCAATCTTAGGCGTCGATTGTGATGAGCTCGAAAAGAAGGTCTTTGATGCCAACCGATCCATTGTGAAAGCCCCTGCGCCGTTCGATAGCTGGTTCGAGGTGGATATTGCTTTGGAGTTGGCGCGCAAAAAATATTTGGTCATCCCCCAGTTCGAAGTGGCAGGGAAATATATTGATTTAGTCGTGGATGGCGGCGGGGCAAGATTGGCGGTCGAATGTGACGGCGATGCATTCCATGGCGCTGATCATTATGTTCAGGACATGGAGAGGCAGAAAATCTTAGAACGTTGCGGCTGGCCGTTTTTCCGCATCAGGGAATCAGAGTTTTATGCTGATAAAGAAACGGGTTTGACCAAGCTCTGGAGAACTCTTGAGGCGCGTGGAATTTATCCGGTTGATGCAATGGATATCTTGGCTGCGGACGAGAAAGAAAAAGCGGCGGAAACATCTAGCGACGAGGATTCTTCTGACCAAAAGGATGTTCCAGGGGGCGGAAATCGGGCGAATAGCAATGTCGATCTGGATGGCCCGAGCGATATCCATGAGGCAATGCACATGAAGTACCGGGACTTGCGGGATGCGATTATTGCTACGCTGAACTCTCGTCCAAATCACTCATGCGTTAAAGATGCTGTCGTAAAATTCCTGCTCCAATATTTAGAGATTATTTCTCGCGGGAAACCTCGGGATGCCTTTACGTATAAGGTGAATCAGTCGCTAGACCGCATGGCAAAGGCCGGGGTCGTGAAAATTTATACAGCGACAAACGAGCGCGTAAAGCTTGAGCCGGAGCCGTACCTTAGCATGGCGTTGGGCAAGGATCTTCTTAAAGAGTAAGGAACCGTGTATGAGTAACCACAATGAAAATTTGGATTTAGAGGAATTCCGCGCGGTTCTGCGGATTTCCGAATTTATCATTAGATGGATCATTATCGTCAGCGGGTCGGCCTGCGTCGCTCTGTTGGCTTTGATTGGTAATATCTGGGGAAATTCGGGGAGTGTTGATCATATTCGCATTCTTTTAGGGGCGCTTAAATGGTTTGGGAGCGCGACTATTCTCGGGTTGCTAGCCGCTGTGGCATTTTATTTTACACAATACTCCTCACGATATTATGGCGAAGAGAAGGTCTGGAAAGGTTGGCGCCGCATTACAATCTGTCTGGTTGGTGCGGCAATTATTTTTTTAGGAATAGGTGCTATTGGATTGAGTATCAGGCTCGGAAAACAACTCGACGCCAAGGCAGACACGAGCGCGCTGGAGCGGGAGATAGACGAGTTGGTGTATGCGCTCTACGGCTTCACCCCCGAAAAAATAAAAATCGTGGAGGGACGTACGTAATGTGTGCAGCAAAAGAAATATGGACATTCATCCCGTTGGCACTTGAGGAAGTTGCAGTTCCGCTGGTTGCGGTTTTTACGGGGGCTTGGCTGGCTTTTATAAAGGAGCGGAAAATCCGGCACACGGAGAAGGAAGAAGCAGACAAAGTGGCGGCCCACGAACTGATGTTTGTGTTTTCTCAGCAGCGCCAGATTCTGGGCAGTTTGCAGACCAAGGTTGCCGAGCAGGTGCAAGAGGTGGTGAAGCGTTCCATTATGGTGACGCTGAATAATATCACGATCGATTTGACCCGGCTGGGTTTTATGTGCAGACGTGCGCCCGCCGAACTGAATTATGTGATGATCGCAGAACGGGCCTATCTTCAAGCGCTGGATGTGTTGGCTGATTTTAATCGAGCGGCAGAGGTTTTATCTGACACGCTTCAAAGGTTTCCGGCACAAATCGATTCGTCGAATAATATCAAAGCCCGTTCTGGAGATTCCTTGCATACAATAGTGATAAAAAAAGCATTGGACTGTGCTGATGCGGCCCTGCGGGAACTGCAACAGGCCGCCAGCGACTCCGTTGAAAAACAGCAGATTGCTTATCGAAAGTTGCGTGGCTATTTGGTCCAGCGCTGGCCTTCTTGGAAGCTTCCACCGGAGATTGATTCTGCCATCGGCGATTACGACGCGGGAGTATCTGCAAATGGTTAATAAAATGCGCGAGTTCAATCTCGAAGCCAAAAGTGTCTTTATAGCGGCTTGGCATGATCACGGCAATGATGCCGGATTCTTCCACCATTGGCTACGGCTTAGAAAGATGCAAAGTTTGCAGTAGCAAACAAGGATGCGGCCTATGCAGGAAAAAGATTTATTAAAGATGTTAGACCAGCTCTGCTCCCTTCCGCACGAGGCGGCAACGGTGGAGTTCAAGTCGAATTGGGCAAGGCCGGAAGATATTGGCGAATACCTCTCCGCGCTGGGCAACGCCGCTGTGCTGAACGGGTATAAAAGCGCATGGATGGTTTGGGGTGTAGATGACGCAACGCATACCATCAAGGGGACAGATTTTAACCCTTCGACGGCTAAGGGCGAAGGAAATCAGGCGCTTGTCATGTGGTTGACCCAGAAGATTACGCCGCGGCCGGATTTTGAATTCCATGTGGTTACGCATCCCTCGGGCCGCGTTGTGATACTGGAAATTCACCCGCCGCTTGTTTCGCCGCTCGCCTTCGCCGGAGTCCGCTACATTCGAATTGGAAGCCATACTACCCGGCTGGCGGATCACCGCGACAAGGAGGTTCGCCTATGGCAGCTTTTGGGCGGAACTCAGGACTGGACCGCCCAGATCGTTACGGAAGCATCGCGGGACGACCTCGATCCGGATGCCATTGCGAAGGCGCGGCTGGAATTTACGGAAAAATTCCCCGGAAAGGGGAAAGAGGTTCAGGGCTGGGATGACGAAACGTTTCTGAATAAGGCAAGACTCACCATTCATGGACGGATCACGCGCACGGCCCTTTTGTTGTTGGGACGGGAGGAGTCTGCTGCATTGCTTGCTCCGGCTGATGTACGGATCACATGGGTGCTCAAGGATGAGAGTAATCGAGAGCGGGATTACGGACACTTTGGTCCGCCCTTCATTCTCTCCGCCCAGAAAGCACTGGGGAAAATCCGGAATCTCACGTTGCGCGAATTACCGAGCGGCACCCTGTTTCCTGTAGAACTATTGCAATACGATTCATGGGTGTTGCGCGAGGGGCTTCACAATTGCATCGCACATCAGGATTACACCATGGGCGCCAGAATCAACGTGGTTGAGTTTCCGGATCGTCTTCTGTTCACCAACAGCGGGGCCTTTCTGCCGGGCAGTGTTGAGCAGGTTATCCTGCAGGATGCACCGCCCGATGTGTACCGGAATCCTTTTCTTGCCTCGGCCATGGTGAATCTGAACATGATCGACACTCAGGGGGGCGGCATCAAGCGCATGTTTACTCAACAGGCGAAACGCTTTTTCCCGTTGCCCGACTATGATCTCGGAACTCCAGGGCGGGTGTCCGTTACGGTGCAGGGAACGATCATGGATGAACGGTACTCACAGCTTCTAATGAAGCGGACGGACATGGATCTCGCGTTGATCATGCTGCTGGATAAGGTGCAGAAGGGCGTTCGCATCGGCAAAGACGATGCCGCACGGCTGAAGAAACTCGGATTGGCCGAAGGTCGTTACCCGCAGTTGATAGTTTCCGGACAAGTGGCGGCTGTCACCGGCGGACAGGCCCAACACATCAGAAAACGCGGGTTCGATAACCGTTACTACCGTGATCTGCTCGTCGATCTGATTCGGGAACATGGCCCAATCGGCCCTAATGTCATCACTGAATTGTTCATGGAAAAGTTACCGGATTCACTAACCGCCGAACAAAAACGAGCCAAAATTCGAAACCTAACCTTCGACTTGTCACACCGTAAGGGTTTGATCGAGAACGTCGGAACCGAGCGCGGGCCGGGGGCTTTGTGGCAGATCAAGGGATCCCGCCAAACTAACAGGGATAAAAAGTGAGTAAATTTAGTTTAATTTTAGTTTAAATAAAAATCCCTAAATATTGTTGTGCAACATATTACACAAACTAAACATCTGTTTTTTAAGCTTGGGATTGAGTTGGAAACCTGGTTGATCATTTCCGATCAGGTCACCTGTCCGGTGGCCTGATCGGAAATAAGCCACTACGCCCTCGTCCCGCTCCGCGCCTATCCCGTCTTTCGCTATTCGCGGGCTAAACCGCCTTTTTTCAAGGGGTTGACCATCGTTTCACCCTTTATTTTCAGGGGTTCATGCTTTAAAACGGGCTGT
>JBILEA010000213.1:0-4999 GCA_044352355.1 Pontiellaceae bacterium
GTCGTCCGCGACAGCCAGCGGATTGTTCTCAATCATTTCCCGTCCGCCAACCATTGCGGCGAGATGGAAGGCATAGTCAAAATCCGTGTCGCTGTTTTTCAGGAACCAGTCGCGGCAGTCGCCATGGTAGTAGTGAAAATTTTTATTTTCCAAAGGTTGGAAAAGCGGCCACTTTTCGGGAGAGATTCCGCCGCTGAGCGGTGCGATTGGATCAACGCAATGCACTTCATGTCCGGCCTTCAGCAATCGTGCGATCAGATGCCGCCCCACAAATCCGCACCCGCCCGTTACCAGTATTTTTTTCATGAAAGCACCTCGTTAAAAACCTGCCTCATATTCCGGATAAAACAATCCGCCGAAAAAAGTTGTTCATATCGTGCCCGTCCGGCGACACCCATTTGCCGGGCCAGTCTGCGATCCGCTGCTAATTTCTGCATGACATCCGCAAAGGCACTGATGGCGTGCGCCGGACAAAGAAACCCTGTTTTACCGTTCATTACGATATCTTTCGGCCCCTGCCAGTCCGAGGCGACCACCGGCAGACCGGAAGCCATCGCTTCCAGCTGCACGATGCCGAACGTCTCCCACGGATAAAAAGTGGGGAAGAAAAATACATCCGCCCATCCGTAAAGAGCTTGAAGCTCATCGCCGGTCTTTTGCCCCAGGGTCAGCACGGCGGATTCCAGTCCGTATTCCCGCCGCAGCCGGTCGAAGCGGCGCCTTTCCTGTTTCGTGTACCACAGACCCGCCGTGCGGATTTCAAAAGCAACGCCACGCCGTTTCAATTCCCGGGCGGTTTCCAGCAGATCAAACAGCCCTTTGGTTTCCGTGTGAATTCCGACGTAAAGAATTTTGAGATTGCCGGATGCCGCCTTCTGATTTTCAGCAGGCAGGGAAATATCGATTCCGTTCGGAACTACACGAATTTGCCGGGCAGCAAAAAATTCGCCGTCGCGCGGACAGGACGCGCCGAGCTCGACCGCCATGTCGGCTGAGCCGTAAGCCTTCATCGCGGCAGACCTGAGCCAGGTATGGCGGCGAATGAATTCAGAAACTCCGCCGGAATGGAAATGGAAAACAGTTCTACCCGCCAGCGGCCGGACGGCGCAAAGGAACAACATATCGCGCAGGACGGGGATCAGATTTGGAGAAGCGGGCGGATAATAAAGCGCGGCGCCTGGATTTCCCTTGAGCGCCCGGCGCGTTGCGCGAATAAGATAAAAGAGATGCGGGATTTTCGACAGGCTGAACTTACCGGCCGACACGACGGAGTCGCTGTACGCCATGCGGATATGCAACAAATCGAATTGGCCCGACAGCCCGTCGATCATCTGCCGGATCATCTTCGCCTGACCGTTATGCGGCGGAGGCGTCTGTCCAACAATGATGATTTTACGGCGGCTATTCATAAATACCCCAGCTAAACCGCGCGGCGGCTTTGTGCGCGATGAATTCTTTCCGAACATTGGAACCTTCCGGATAAAGCTCATATTTCAGCGGCACAGACTGCCGATAACCGCCGCGCAGAAATTTTTCCGAATAGCGCAACAAATTCCAAACCGGGCGTCCCAATCTGCAATGCTTTGAGGTTGTTCGGCGAAACACCTGCAATTCTTCAACCCCGGACTGTTTGCGGCTCAGGTTGCTTCCGGTCATTGTACAGGCAGCCAAATAGACGCGCATTTGAACCGGACGAAATCCGGCTTTAAGAGCCCGGACAACCAAATCACAGTCCCCAACCGCTTTCCACACGGGATCAAACCGCAATCCGGACAAAAAAATCTGAGAGCAAAAAAACATGGCCGCACTTTGTGTATAAAGATGATCCGCCAACACATACGCCCGGCGCAACGGCGGATTTTTCCGGTACGTCAACAATTGACCCTGCGCATCCACCAGCAACGCATCACCATAAATAAAATCCGCTTCAGAATGCTTTTCAAAACCCCGCAAAACGTTCTGCAATGCTCCGGGCAGATATTGTTCATCACAATTGAGCCAGGCGACGATTCCATCGTCGCAGTTGTCAGCTGTCCGTTGCTGGTCGCTAAGGGAATCCTTATCAACCACCAACTGACACTCATCAACTCTCTTTTGCAAAGCAAAAGAAATGCCTTTGTTAAGCGCGTCGTACATTCCCGCATCACGTTCAGAAGACCACGTGAAGCGGTAGTTATTAGTTATTGGATATTGGTTATTGGGGCCTGATTTCTGGCTTCTATCCTCGGATCTCTGATCTCCATTCTCTGATCTCTGCCCTCTGATCTCTTCGTCGTATTGGCGAAGCCAATCGACCGTTCCATCGGTGGAAAAGGCATCCTGCACATGATGATGTACGCGGATCGGAGATCCGCCGCCAGAGATCAAAGATCGGAGATCGGAGATCAGCACATCTGACCGCTGACTACCGACATCTGACCTCTGCGCCTGCGGCGCGATCTGATCGCGAACAGAAGCAATGCACCGTTTTAGGTACGGCAACTGATTAAAAGACGGCGTTATAATGGTAAACTTCATGGCTTTACTTAATTTACCCCCTCCGCGCCGACGCGACGCGGCTACACTCCCACACTCACTTCGGAAGTCAAAGGTCTGAAGGTCGCATGTCGAATGTCACAGTTCACAGTTCACAGTTCACGGTTCAGAGTTCACGGTTCAGGTTTCAGGTTTCAAGTTTCAAGTTTCAGGTTTCAAGTTTCAGGTTTCAGGTTTCAGGTTTCATATTTCAAATTTCCGTCTTCCGTCTTCCGTCTTCCCGCCGGGGCGTAGGCCCCTCTGGGCCGGAGGCCGTCCTCCATACGACAGGCGTTTCCCCTCTCGCAATAATTACCTGTTCACCGCTATTCTAACAAAAATTTCCACACCGGAATGATTTCAATCCGACCGTTGCTGCCGTCCACGGCACCCTCTTCATCCCGGGTCACCACCACCGCCCGGCACCCGGGCTGTTCAGACTGTGCTTCGCGCAGTGCTGCCAGTTCGCGCTCACGCGTCTCGCTACCCTCCGGCATCTGTTCACAAACCTGAACCAGCGTCACTTGTGACTCGGAAGCCTTCCAGACAAAGTCAACCTCCCGTCCGGTCCGGGTCCGGTAATAGAAAAGCGATCGCCCGCGCCGGCGCCCATCGACAAACACCATATTTTCCAGCAGGTGGCCGCTGTTGACAAGAATACCGGTAGAACACGATCTCACCATCGCGTGATCAACGGCATAAATCTTCTTTGGATTGGCCAACTGACGATTCAGGGATGCATCGAACAGTTTTACAGAAAAGAGTGCATACGCATCCTCAAACCAATCCAGCATTTCCCCGACAAATGTTTTGCTGATTTTATGCCCCTGCGATTTTAGATAGCCGGTAATTGCATTAATGGAATAAAGCGATGCGGTTGAATTGAGAAGACGATAGGCCGCATCCCGCACGGCACGCGGATGGATGGCATCGCAACGATCCACCACATCCCGAAAGATCATCGTCTTAAAATAGTCCTGATGGATCATCACCCGCAGAGCCGGATCGGCATCCAACACCTCCGGGAAACCGCCCTTTTCCCAATACTCATTAAAGGTCTTGCGCACCCGCAGACGAGCCGACTGTCCCTTCATATCCGGATCAACGCCTCGGGCATCCAAAAACTCAGCGAATGAAAAAGGGAACAGTTCCCAGGTCAGCGCCCGCCCGCGCATCGCCGTGCCGACCTCATCAGCCAGCAGGCGAGCCGATGAGCCGGAAAAACAAACCCCCATGCGCTCCACGCGAAGAAGGCGGTCAACAAACCCCTCCCATCCGGAACACATTTGAATTTCATCCAGAAAGCAGTGGAGCCCGCCGCGTCCGCGCTTTTCAGGGTAAAGCGAAAAATAGGCCTCTGTTATTAAATCCAACCGTCCCTGACGAACCGACTCCAACCGGTCATCGAAAAAATTAAGATAAATAAAATCCTCCTCAGGAATCCCGGCCAGCCGGAGGCGCGCCATAATCTGATGGAGAAATGTCGATTTTCCGCATCGGCGCACACCGATACACGCCAGCGCCTTTCCCGGCATCAATTGATAATCCAGATGACGCGCTACGCCGGTAAACCACTCCTGTTGACGGGCCTCGACCAGCAGATCTTGAACTAAAGTTAACTCACTCATGAAAAAATAGTGGCAAAGTTAACTACCGATTTCAACAATAATCGGTCATTATTATGACCACATTTGGAGATACGAAGCCTCAACTTCGAGGCATTCAGGGTCAGTTGCTGATTGTTCGTTGATAGTTACTGATGTCTGACGTCTGACCGCTGATCTCTGTCTTTCCGTAGAGTCAAAGGTCTGAAGGTTCAAAGTCATCCGCCTCCGGCGGATCTGCCGCAGGCAGAAAAGTCAAAGGTCTGGCCTCCGTCTTCCGTCTTCATCTCTCACGGTGAACCGTTCATGGTGAACCCTCACGGTGAACCGCTACGCTCAAGACACCAAGAGCACTAAACTTCGAGCCCTTCGAGCCTTTGTGTTTTATTTAAATCATTCTGACCTTAATCATTTTGATCAAACTCACCCACACGTTCCGTCCTCCGTCCTCTGACCCCGTTTCATCGTTCATCGTTCATCGTTAATAGTTCACCAAAAACTCCCAAACCCACATACTCACACATGGTCTCCAGCCCCTCGGAGGTCTCTCTAGCGCAGCGGGTGGTAAAAATCTTTTCCGGATTCCGATCAATACGACTCAGATGGATTCCGTAGCAGTCTTGTTTTCAAGGAGAGAAAGAATTTCGCGCGGGTCAACTGCTTTAACCGGAGAAAATTTAAAATCCTTTGTATTCCGCGTAACCACCGCAACAGCACCCACCAGATTTGCAGAGTGCGCCAGCACCGCATCCTCAAAGTCCATCATGCGGCCGTGCAAAGCCTCTTCAATGACCGGCCTGTTTACCGGAGCGATTTCAAAAAGTTCCAGCAGCCGCAGTAATGCCCGTGCAGCCTCAGAACGGGACAGAGACTGGTTCAGC
>JBILEA010000214.1:0-4985 GCA_044352355.1 Pontiellaceae bacterium
ATTCGCTGGCGATGCGTGCGGCGGCGTACAGAACGAGAAAGGCGGCGCTTACAACGCCGTCGCGTTTTCCCCAGACTGTGCGGCGGATGAGCCATAGGGCGATGAACAGGAAGAGTCCTTCACCGAGCGCTTCATAGATCTGTGACGGGTGGCGCGGTGTCGGGGCGGGGTCTTCGGCCTGAGGAAAGATGACGGCCCATGCGACGTCCGTCGGGCGGCCCCAGAGTTCGCCGTTCACAAAGTTTGCGACGCGTCCGCAGAACAGGCCTATCGGCGCAACCAGAGCAAGTCCGTCCGTGATGTTCCAGAAGTTATATTTCTTTTTCCATACCGTGCAGAGCACAACAAGGATGACACCGAGGATACCGCCATGGCTGGCCATGCCGCCTTCCCATACACGGAAAAGAAAGAGCGGGTCTTGAATGAAGGTATCCCACGCATACAGCAGGACGTAACCAAGCCGTCCGCCAAGGAAGACACCGTAAATGGCCAGGTAGACGATGAAGTTGCTGAGTTCCTGCGGCGGTACGGCAAATTCGCCGCGTTTGGACATCCGGAGCAGAAGCAGGTAGCCGCCGAGGAAGCCGAGCAGGTAAGCGAGTCCGTACCAGCGGACAGCCAGCGGGCCCCAGATTTGGAAGATCACGGGGTTGAGGTTGTGAACCCAAAAAGCGAGGAAGAGGGGTACGTTGGAATATTGGAATATTGGAATCATGGAATACCTCAGGAGTGGAATATGGGAGAGCAGGAATTATAGGATGTCAGTTGCAGTCATATATGTTTCGTTGGATTCTTTGATGATAAATGAGTCGTCCCAGTCCTTGTCTGCCTGTTTTAGTTGCAGGGATTCGATTAGCTTTTTAAGTCCATTTTCTAGTTTATAGGCTAGGGTGTCCATTTGTTCGAATTCTTCTTCTGTGATATGTCCGGCTGGACAGTAAACATGAAGGGCGGAAACGCTCTCGCCGGCAGATCCCGTGGCAATATTCAGATGCTGAAGATATTCTTTAATTCCCCGGCGGCAATATCCTTCAGCGATATTCCGATGGATGGAGTCAATCGATGCAATCTGCTGGGAAGCGACCCGCTTGAGTTCAAAGGGGAAGTGCCGGAAGACATTCCATGTTTGGATGTAAAGCGTTCTGGCATCCTGCCAGACCCGCAATTTCATGTAGCCCCGGTTGATATTTTTTCGTTGTTCCATTATTCCACCATTCCACCATTCCAATATTCCACGGTTCCTTTATTCCATTGTTCTAGTATTCCATCATTCCACTCTTAGTAGCTTGAGCCTCTCCAGTGAAGTTTCTGGCTGAGGACGGAGAAATAGCTGTAGCCGGGCAGATGCAGGAAGGTGACGGGTGCATCGCTGCGGGTGAGTCGGACGACATCGCCCTCATCGAGTTCTTCAACATCCTGTCCGTCTGCGGAAAGAATCAGTTTTTTGTGCGTGCGCTGTACGGCAATTTCGATGACGTGTGAATCCGGTAAAACCAGTGGACGGTTGCTGAGTGTGTGCGGGCAAACGACACTGATTCCAAAAACGCTTGCACCGGGCTGAATGATCGGTCCACCGGAGGAAAGGAAGTGCCCCGTGCTTCCGGTCGGGGTGGAAACAATGATGCCGTCGCAGGCGAAGGAGGTGATGGGTTCGCCGTTTACCGAAAGGCCGAGTGTAATGATATGTGACGAACCGCCAAAGCCAATGACGGCATCGTTCAAAATCCGGTAACTGCCGTTCGGATGGCCATGACGTAGAATTTTGCAGTCGGCTACAGTCCGGATTTCACGATCACATTCACCGGCGGCCAAGGCGTTGAGTGCTTTTTCGATGGCATCTTCGCCAATGCCGGTGAGAAATCCTAGACTGCCGAGATTGATTCCAAGGATTGGAATATTGGTCCCATTCAGGAGTTTTGAGCAGAAGAGAACGGTGCCGTCCCCACCCAGTGCGAGCAGCACATCGACGGTTTTGGCGAATTGATCAAACGGGATAATTTTCGCGGAGGGCAGGTGTCCCGCCGTTTGTTCGTCGGCAAACAGCTCCATACCTAGCGTTTCGGCTTTGTGGGCGAGACGCTTAAAGATGTCAGCGGTATGAGGACGTTTAGGGTTTGCAATGACACCGACTTTTTTCATACGGTGATTGTTGCCACAACGGGTCGATGGCACAAGATTTATTCAGGGGGAAATGGACGGCTTAAATGAGTTCTAAAACCATTGTTACCGCCTGTGATCACAATTTCGTATGGGGTACTTTTCTGCTCCTGCTTTCTCTGCGCCGCAGTGGCGTCAGGTTGCCGGTGCATGTGGTAACGCATAATCTCGGCGAAGTGGAGCGTGCGTTATTGCACCAGATTGACGGAGTGACCCTTTTTACGGCTTCGGATGAGGCGAATCACCGCAATATTGTTTATCAAAAAACCGCTGCTATTTTGACAGCGGAGACCGATCAGATTATGTGGATTGATTCGGATTGTATTGTCACTGGCGATATTACGCCGCTGATAGAAGCTGGCGGTCACGGTTTGCAGATACGGATGCGTCCGGATTCGGAAATCGTCTATCTCTTCAAAAAGCGCTACGCCGCCGGAGAAAAACGCGGATCGCTTCCTAAAAAAGTGCTCGAAATCTGGCGGACTGATGTGAGCGAGCGCACGGTATCGGCGATCAATACATCCTGTAACGCGCACTGTTTTGTGGTGCATCGGCAGCATCTTGACTTCATCCGGCGGTGGGACGCCCAGATTCGTAAGGTCATTGCCGACGGGACTTCGGGCTGCGTAGTAAATGATCGAAGCTTTGCTTATTTCCTTCTTGATGAATCAGTTATGAGTTCATTGCTGGCATTTTCGAACGAGCCGCCGCCCATCCGGCGGTATTTGTTGGATATAAATCCGGCCTGTGCGGTGATTCATCTGGGCGGACGGCCTAAGCCGTGGGAACGCTGGCTGTTGCGTAACATGAAGTATTTTGATGAGATCACGGGGTTATTGGAATGGGCTGGGTCGCAAGGGTGGTCGCTTCCGTGCAAACCGTGGTATCTGCAACGGAAATATAAAATAGGGTGTAACATCCACGCGATGATTTTTGAAGTGCAGCGCCATATTCGGCGTAATGTATGCGGGTTGAAAAAGAGAAAATATTACTGAAAATTTATGGACATGAACGAACCGATTGTAAGTGAAGAAAAAACAGGGGCTTTTTTCTCCCGTGAAGCCGTTTCCGGCGTGCCATGGATGGTGGCCAGCAAGGCGATTCTGTTTTTTGTGTATTTCGCTATTTCGGTGCTGCTGGTACGGCTGCTGGGTCCCACTCAGTACGGTATTTATACACTTTGTATGAATCTGGCTGAATATTCCGGTATCTTTTGCGAGCTAGGGCTGGTTTCAGCGCTTTTCCGGTTTGTGCCCGAATTGATAGTGCAGCGTAATGCGGCTGGATTGAAGCGGCTGATTTGGCGGTCTCTGGCTGTACAAGGCCTTCTGACGCTGATTGTCACCGTGGGGCTCATACTTCTCCGGCCGTGGCTTAACCAGTGGTTTAAGATAGATTTCGGCGGTTATTTGCCATTAATCGGGTTGCTGATCGGGACCTCACTACTCAAGGACAATGTGTCGGCCGTTGAAACCTCATTGTTTCGAACAAAAAATATATCTCTGTTGACGCTGGCGCGCGGGCTGCTCTGGCTGGGTATGCTGGGCTTCGGTATCCGGATGCTGCCGACGGCCGCCGCAGCCATTTGGTCCCAGATTATTTCCTATGCGCTGGTTTACATCACCGGTGCCTGGCTGATGTTCCGTTACATTTACAGTTTTAACTGGCGCTCCCCTCCGTATGGAATCGGCCGCAACCGCACCTTCAAATATTCATTTTCTATCCTCAGCAACACGATCGTTCGCATGATGATGATGAAATACACGGAGGTGTTTTTCCTTGGGCTTACTGTCACACCCGCCGTGATCGGGGCGTACGACCTTGGTTACTCCCTGCCGCCGCTGGTCATTTTCTTTATTCCGGATTCACTGCACATGCTCTTCACATCCGGCTTTGCCGAAGCCTACACGCGCGACCCGAACTGTCTGGGCCGGCTGATTAAAGCCTATTACAAAATGACAATTCTGTTCATGGTTCCGCTGGCCATCTTCGGGTTCTTCTTTGCGGCGGATGCGGTGGTCATGGTATATGGCGATAATATGATCCTTGCCGGGGCGCTTGCGTCCGCTTTCTGCATCATTCATCTGATGTCCACGATCTCCACACCACTTTCCATGGCGATCAAAGCCAAAGAGAGGATCATGGCCACGATGCCGGTTATGCTCCTGCAAATCGTCATCAATCTGTTCCTTGACTGGTTGCTGATCGTTCACTTCAAGTTCGGTGTCTGGGGCGGTGTGGGAGCCGTAGCCGGAACCTTTTTTATTTCCGCGCCGATTCGTCTCTCCGTCGTCAAAAAAATTATAGGCGGCATCTTTTTCCCGACGGCCTACATGCTCCGCATGACCTTCACGCTTATCATCTTATCGAGCATCATGAGTGTTGTTTCCAGACATTGGAACCTGCTGGGTCTTTTTGAAACCCGCTGGCTTAACGTCGTCACTCTTTTCGGTCTCGGAGCAATCTACATGCTGCTTTTCTTCATCGCCATCCGGATGTTTAATCTGGTGAAAGACGAAGATGTCGCCGACTTCCGCGCGCTCGATATCAAAAAACTGAACTTTGTTTTTGATCTGCTTTCACCGCGAAAGGGCTGATTTATCGGTCACAGACTTGTCGGGAAAGCGGTTTGGTGATTAACTCCGGAACCTATGTTAGCAAAACGAATCATACCTTGTCTGGATGTAACTGGCGGCCGCGTCGTCAAAGGCGTTAAATTCGTCGAACTGCGCGATGCCGGCGATCCCGTAGAGTGCGCCAAAGCCTACGAAGCACAGGGCGCAGACGAGCTGACCTTTCTCGACATCACTGCTTCCAGCGACGGGCGC
>JBILEA010000215.1:0-4946 GCA_044352355.1 Pontiellaceae bacterium
CAATCCCCTCAGCGTAGCTGTCAAACCCGTCGGCCCGTTCACCGGCATGCCAAACGGCAAAACCGGCGTAGAGCGAGCGGGAAGCGCTGCCGCTGCCGAGCCGCGCCAGCATGGAGAGTTCGCGCGGATTAAATCCCCATCCGAACAGTTGGTCGAGTGCTTTAACGAGCGCGGCGAAGCCGGAAGCCGACGACGCCAGTCCGGCGGCGGTTGGAATATTGTTTTTAGTGCGAACTTCGAAGAACTGCCCGGCCGAGCGGAACAGATCGAGGAATTTTGAAATGCGCGCGACGAAGTCTGCCGGAGCCGGTTTGCCGTTCAGGAAAATGCGGTCGGCCGTTTTAGCGAATTTAACGACGGTGTGTGTGCCGAGTTTACCGAGTGAAATGGAAAGGCTCGAATTAACCGGCAGATTGAGTTCGGCATCACGCTTGCCCCAATATTTGCAGAGCGCAATGTTGGCGGGCACGAAGGCCTCGCCTCGAGTTGCAGGCTTTCCTGAAGCCCGTTTGAGGAGAACATTAACGAATTCTTGGCGTTTCATGCCGTAAAGACTACCGTTTTAAAACTGGATGAACAGGATAAATAAGATGAGGTCTATTCTGGAGTGCTCCGGCAAACGAAGTGCGACGGAGCTTTTCCCGTCAAAGGAACATCGTAACAAGAAAAGCGGCACAAGAAAAGCGGCCTCGCGCTTCGCTTGCGTCCGCACTCCAAATCGATTAAATCCCTTTGCATGAGTACCAAAAAAGAACGGGCTGAATTTATCGGCAAACGGCTGAATGAGCTTTATCCAAACGTCGAAGTGCCGCTGAAGCACAACGATGCCTACACGCTGCTGATTGCCGTGATCCTTTCCGCGCAATGCACCGATAAGCGGGTCAATCTGGTTACGCCTGCACTGTTCGCCAAAGCCGATACGCCCGGAAAAATGGCGAAGCTCGGTCAGGAGAAAATCCGCAAGCTGATTGAAACCTGCGGGCTGGCGAACACCAAATCGAAATCGATTTATGAAATGTCAAAAATGCTGGTCGCCGAGCACGGCGGCAAGGTGCCGGACAACTTCCAGGCTCTGGAAAAGCTACCCGGTGTCGGACATAAAACGGCCTCGGTCATCATGGCGCAGGCGTTTGGCGTTCCGGCCTTTCCGGTGGATACACATATTCACCGTCTCGCACAGCGCTGGAAGCTGTCAAACGGTAAAAACGTGGTGCAGACCGAAGCCGATTTGAAGAAGCTGTTTTCGCCGGAACGGTGGAATAAACTGCATATTCAGCTGATTCTTTACGGACGGGAGCATTGCACGGCGCGCGGTTGTGACGGAACCCGATGCGAAATCTGCCGCGCTCTTTAGCGCGCCGGAACAACCTCATTCTTCCTTTACAACCATTAAACATGGGCTTTTTAATCAAAATGATTAGGGACAAAATAATAATAAAAACAGATCATCATAATTATTTTGTCCTAAATGATTTTGTTAAACCTCTTTGGTTGCGGCTTTGCCGCAGTGGGTATTCTGCGGTTAGAATGCTATTCAGATTAGTTTTGTATTAGCCCGCGTTTTCCAGCCTCTTCAGCAAAGCGGCCCTGCCACGGCGGCGAAAAGTTACGCCCCATTGCGTCGAGATCTTCGAGCGAGGTGTAGTCGCGGGTGACACAAAACGGATCGGGCGTAGGCTCCAATCCAAAACTAAAGGCGGCGGCACGCATAACCTGTCGTTCAAGACGACGGGCAAAAACTTCTTCATCATCCGTATAAAGCGGCTGCACATTAATCAGTGCAATGCCGCTGGAAGGATAAACGGCCAAGTGGCGCGGCTCATTATTAATTCCGGCCAGCACGATCAGACTGACATCCGCGTCGGTTTTAATGCGCCGTGCAACTTTTTCCGAGGATTGGAAATCTTTTTTCCCAGCCAATCTGAGATTTTCGACGACCCGCACCGGAACATGCAGCTCGTTCTCTGCAAAGGCGCGGATGCGCTCCAGCACGGGGGCATCTACGGCGGCGGCATTGACCAGGGTGATGGCCTTTTGCTGCGGCGCCTTGGAGCATCCGGCAACCGACAAAAGAAGACCAATTGTTAAAAGTTTTATCAGGCGCATAAAAAACTCCTTTTATCCATACATTGAGGCTAGTATTCTGACGTTTTCTCAATGTGAAATACAAATCTGTTTTATGCCTACCTTTAAATACATTGCGCGCAGTGCAAATGGCAAGCGAGTAGACGGCACGCTGGATGCCGCCGACCGGCGTGCCGCATTGCAAATGCTTCAGCAGGCAGGTCATACAGCGCTTTCCATCGACCAGACTACCGCAAAACCCGGCACAGCATCTGTTAGGAAGCGGTTCAGATTTGATAGCGGTCGAGCGCAGATAACGAAGATGGGTACGCGCGACACCCTGCTTTTTACCCGCGAAATGGCCGATCTGCTTTCTTCCGGCATGACGCTGGGCCGCGCCCTGCATACCTTGGCTCAGCGAACGGGCGAGTCGGCGCAGTCCCAAATCGTTAAACGGTTGCGCGACGAGGTGGTGCAAGGAAGCTCGCTTTCCGAAGCGCTACGCATCTATCCCGACACCTTCCAGCAGCTTTACATCAGCATGGTACGCGCGGGTGAAGCCTCCGGCGCACTGGCCGAATCGCTTGAAGGACTTTGCAGTCACTATGAACGGGTGCAGGAAGCACGCGGAAAAGTGATCACAGCCATGATCTACCCCGCTATCGTGCTCGGTGTCGGCCTGATTTCTGTCATCGGTTTGATGGTATTTATTGTACCGCGTTTCGCCAGTATTTTTGATGAGCTCGGCGGCACCCTGCCCTTACCCACGCGTATTCTGATGGCGATGAGCAACGGAATGATCCACTACGGCTGGCTGATGTTAGTATTGCTGGCGGGCGGAGGAATCGCTTTTCGCCGCTGGCTGAACAAGCCGGAAGGTAAACTCTGGTGGAATGATAAACAGCTTAAACTGCCTGTAATCCGCAAAATCACCACCGCCAACGCCTTCGGCCACTTTGCACGCACGCTCGAAACGCTCATACGCAACGGCGTACCGATTCTCAAGGCGCTGGTGATTGTCGAGGAAACCGTTGGTAATGAAGTCATTGCAAAAGAGATTGCCGCCGCGCGCACCCGCGTAACCGACGGTTCAAGCGTCTCCGGTCCGCTGGCCGCCGGTAAAGTTTTTCCGCCGCTACTGACTGATATGCTGGCCGTCGGAGAGGAAACCGGCGATCTGCCCGGCGCGTTAAAACACATCGCACGGCGCTATGATTCCGAACTCGATCAGAGTATCAAAGTGCTGACGACGGTTCTGGAGCCGGTTTTGATTCTGGGGGTTGCGGTGGTGGTGGGATTCGTGGCGATCAGTATGCTCACGGCCGTCTTTGATCTCACCAGCGGTTTAGGCGTCTAAACATATCGAACAAGGAATATTCAGAAGGAGGAAAAATGAAAAATCGTAACTCGAAACTCATAACTCGAAACTTAAAAACCGGTTTCACCCTGATTGAAATTCTGCTGGTGGTGGTCATCATCGGCATTATCGTCGGCATCGCCGTTCCGAAAATGTCCGGCAAAATCGGTATGTCACTGGATGTTGCCGCCCGCGCCAGTATCAAGAGTATCGAAACCGCCGTGCAGAACTATGAAATGGAAAACCTGCGCCTGCCCGCTTCGCTGGACGAACTGGTCACCATGAAAGACGGTAAAGGCCCTTATCTCAAACCGAGCGAATTGAACGATCCATGGGGTAATAAATTCATTTACAGCAAACCCGGCAGCCATAACCGCGGCTTTGACCTCTCCTGCAAATCGTCCGAAGGCAAAGAGTTTAATAATTGGGATTAAGGGGAATGGAATACTGGAATGATGGAATATTGGAATAATGAAACTATACAAAACAGCCTCTTCCACTCTTCCACCCTTCCAACCGTCCACCCTTCCACTCTCCCGTGGGTTCACCCTGATTGAGATCCTGCTGGTGGTGGTGATTATTCTGATTGCCACGACCATTGCGGTCCCGCGGTTCAGCGGAACCTTAAAATCGACACAAATGACCTCAGCGGTTCGCTCAACCATCCGGACGGCCCGTTATGCCCGTAGCATGGCCATTCTCAGGCAGGAAATTTGCACGCTCCATTTTAAAGAGCAGCAACTAATCCTCTCCTGCGGCGGAACCAATGGTGCCGAACCGCAGGTCTCCCGCAAACTGCCGGACGATATAAAAATCAGCGCCTTCGAAAATCTGGCCGAACCGGATCGAAGCCCCTCTGCAAATCGCATCGTGCGCTATTACCCCACCGGCATGAACGACGGGTTTGAGCTGACGCTCAGCGATGGGGATTCCCGCCGCTCGACAATCACCTGTAATCCAATCACTGGAAAAACCACCGTGGAGGATGACCGGAGATGAAGAGGAGTATTGGAATACTGGAACGGTGGAATATTGGACGAGGGAAGTTTTTTTCCATCCCCCATGATTCCACCATTCCACCATTCCACCATTCCAAATCCCGTCGCGGTCTCACGCTGATTGAAGTGCTGCTGGCCGTGGCGATTCTGGGTGTCGGCGCAGGCGTGCTGATGCTGGCGACGGCGCGCTGTCTATCCGTCATTTCCCAGTCGCGCCACTACAGCGCCGCGCAACGCCTGATCCTGCAGGTCGGTGCAGAAAATCCACTCACCCGCGCTGCCATTGAAGCCAAAAGCGAATCGGGCAAATTCAGTGATGACCCCGACTACACCTGGGAGCGGGAAATTATCGAACCGGAAAACGAAAACCAAAAAGGTCTCTATACCGTGCGGACGCGAGTTAGCTGGTCTGATCGCGGACGCGATAGTTTTGAAGAAGTCGTTACGTGGCACTACATCCAGCCGGAGGAAGAGAAGTGAAGAAAAGCGGAAGAATGGAAGAATGGAAGGATGGAAGCATGGAGAGA
>JBILEA010000002.1:0-47529 GCA_044352355.1 Pontiellaceae bacterium
CACAATTCTACAGATTTTGAGTGTGTCCGTTTTCGAAAAATGCCGCTTTTACAGGCATTTCAGAGTGCGGACTACTCAAATGGAGGTGGCGACTTCTGTAACCAGTTGTCGCTGTGGAACTAATATTGGGACACTAATGAACGAGGGAGAAAACTGTGCGAATGAATGGCAAGAAGATTTTTGTTTGGTGGTTGGCCGGACTAATTTTTGTAAGTTCTGGTTCAGTTTTTGCGACGGGAAGTCGCGATCCTTCTCTGCCATTCGTGCAAGTGGCTTCGGCGGGCGGCGGGATCACTATCGATGGAAAGATGAATGAGGCAGTCTGGCGTGATGTCCCGGTATTGGGCCCGTTTGTCAATCTACGGGGTGATGGTTATCCCGCCGCTCAAACCGAGGCGCGTATCACCCGGACATCGACGGATATGATCATTTTTGTGCGCTGTTATGAGCCCGAGATGGGCAAACTTCGTTCCGCCGCCAATGACGGCGATCAAAAACTGTTTAAGGACGACCACCTTGAGTTGTTTGTGCAAGGAGCGGGGGGTGATGACTATTTTCAATTTGTTGTCAATTCGCGGGGTGCTCGCACTCAGCTGACGAACAAAGACAGGGCGTGGGGCGGTTTGTGGACGGCCGCGGGCGCAACATTTGAGGGAGGCTGGTCGGTGGAAATCACGATCCCGTTTGTGACGATCGACCGGGATCCGGAATCGCTCAGTGCCTTGAAGTTAAATATTTGCCGCGACCGGCCGCACGCGCTGGAACTTTCGTCGTGGTCCTCTTCACGAGGAGGCCAGTTTAAACGGATTTCGCGCTTTGGGGAGATTCAATTCGTCGAACGGCTGCCGTTGAGTTGGTTCGTCCAGCCTCCGGCGATTGATGGAGATGCCGCCCCTGTAGTTGAGCTGACCTGCGAACCGTTCGCCGCAAAAGATGTTGAGAATCCGTTTTTGTATCAGCCGGAATATACAGTGACGGTACAGACCTTCAGCGAGACCGTACCGGCGGCAGTTGTTGAGCAAAAGGCTAAGTTTGTGCTGGGGGAGCATCGTACACTTAAATTGCCGTTTACTCCACCGTCAGGGCGTAAGCCTTCGGTGTCGGTGACCCTTTGTGATCCTTCTGGCGAGATGATTCTTGCTACAACGGATTTTCCGATCGCCGTTGCGGATCCTCGCCGGGAATTCCTGCGGCAGATCAAGGTGTCGCTGGAAGAGTTGAAATTTAAAACGGTTCCGGCTCAGTTTGCCAGTCAGATAGAGGTCTGGCGGAAAGAGGCGGCGAAGTGCAATGAACAAACAGATTTAGAGAAAATACGGATGTTGGCGCAGGCGTTGCGTTCGGTCCGGTTGGCGACTACGTTGCCTGACAGTGATGCCGCCGCGGTGACCTTTGTCTTGCCGGCATTTACCAAGACTACCTATGAGCAGATTCCGGAAAAGACGGGGCAACCGCTGGAATGTTCTGTTTTTTCCGGTGAGACTGCGTCGATGAGCCTGAATATTTTCGCTTTGCGGGATCTCTCCGATGTAACAATAACCGTGGAGGACATGATTTCTGGTGCGGCGACCTTAGCCGCTTCCAACCTTGATGTACGTCTGGTGGTGAACTGGTGGCAATCTTCCTCGGATAGTTTTGTTTCGCAAACGCCCGTTCTCGTTTCAGAATTGCTGGTAAAAGATGATTCAATGGTTACGCCGGATGGGGTCAAGCAACGCAATGTATTTAACTTTGATCAGCGGGTGGGGCCTTTTGAGCCGGCTGTGTTGAAGCCTTTTACCATTCCCGCGTTTCATAACCGGCAGCTCTGTTTGACCCTGCGTACGCCGGAGGCTCAACCGGCCGGTGTTTACACGGGCCGTGTGGTGGTTTGTTCGTCCGGACTGCCGGTAACCACAACGACCTGCACGGTGACGGTTCTGCCGGTTGCGTGGGAGCCGACTCACGGCAAGTTCAGTGCGTACAGCTATACACAGCTTGACGAGAGTCTGAAGGAAACCGATCCGCGTCCTGATACACGACGAGTTCCTCGCGGTTATTACGAGCGCTATCTGAAGCTGGCTCGTGAGTATGGATTTAACGCGCTTCCGGTGAATGAAGATGGTACAGCCAAATGGAATGGAGCGGGCTGGGATATCGATTTATCACGTGTTCGCGAGGCTCTTCGGTTGCGCAAACAATATGGCCTCACGGGCGCCACAGACTATTATGGATTCCTGTGGAATTTTGCTCCGATGGGGGTGGTTTATCGCACAAAAAATATCGAGGAGCTGAAATCACCCGCTCCCGGAACGACACCCGACGGATTTGTCGAGGTCTGCCGTCAGCTCAAGAATCTGACGACCGAAATGGGCTTCCGCGAATTTTATATCTATGCGATGGATGAGCCGACTTACCATAATAAAATGGCGCATGAGATTGCCCTTTGCCAGTTGATCCAGAAGTCCGGTCTTCCTGCCGTAAGCGCCATCATGCTTGAGGGTGCGCTTGAGGCAAAGGATGTTCTGTCCCGGGCCATTTTGTCGCCTGAAGCCATTGTCGTCGGTGAACGGACTCCGATCGGCGGGCTGACCAATGCGGTGCATTATGGCCATCCCGTGGAAGACTATGTCCGAGAGCGGTTTATTGCCGGTCTGATGATGTGGTACGGCGGACTTCAGGGCTATTGCCCTTGGATGATGGAAAATCGCTGGGATGATTTTGATGCCAAACTCCCGAATAATCATCGCCCTTTGGGGTACATTTATCCGGGGCAGAACACACCCATTCCTACCATTCAGCTGGCCGGGTACCGTGATGGCGAGGCTGATTTCACCTTATTGGAAATGTTGGCGCGCCGCGTTGATGCCTGTCGCGGGAAAAAACTCGATTCAGTAAAACAAAAAGCTTTTGCCGAGGCGGATGTTCTAGCCCGTTCTGCACCCTCTAAATTCCGCATTTCGTACATGGATGCGAGCGCGAAACTTACCATAACTGATTTTCTCGAATTTCGTGCTGAATTGCAGCGTTTGATTATAGCTCTGGATCCGTTAGCGGAGGGACGTTGGTGAGATGGAAAGCAGAACTTACCGCAGGACTGATTGCCGTTGCGGGATTGTTTGCACAGGCAGGTGATAACATCACGTTGCAGGACGACCGAATTTTGTGGCTCGATACGTTTGAATGTTCAGACGGGGAATTCGGCTGGGATGTGAAGGGTCTGAGCCCAACCCGGGAGTCTCTCGGCCTGCGGTTGAATCTGGATGACGAAAAAGGCGCAGCCCCCACCATGAGTTGCAACATCCCTTTGCGGCTGGCGGATGTGCGTGATGAGGTCATCTACAGCCAGATATACGTTAGTGAAGTAGGCGGCGACAAGAAGACCATGTGGCATCTTCCCGGGACGGGTGCTGGCTATAATCCCGGGCATCATCCAGGGCTTTGGACGGTTCCCTTTAAAATGAAACCGACCGTTGCAAAGGAATATTACCGAGTCAGTTTTGTCAGCCCCGGGTATGTCACTCTTCGTTTTATTCGGCTAGTCACCGGAGATACCCCGTTACCCGGCAGTGCACTGTGGCAACGTGACGGGGCTCCGGATTGGACCCGTCCGATCTGCAAGGGAGATTCGTTGCGGATTATTGCTAATTTAGGTTCGTGCGACATGGCACCTACGGTCAATGTTGTCGGTAGTAGTTTCAACTTTTATCAGCCTGTTGATCTGGCTGGTGCCGGCGGGTTCACGACGTTGACCTTAAATGATAGCGGACTTGATGGTGATATGACTTCTGGCGATGGGTTGTGGACTGCGACAGTCACTTTCGGAGGAAAGAAAGCCTATAAAGCAGGTGTTATTACTGCCGCAGTGCGTTTTGGTTCAGGCGAATCCGATGTGACGTATGCAAAGGCCGCATGGCCGTTTCAGGCTGATGCGGTGGCAGCCAAGAAATAATAATTTTTATTGAGGAAATATAACGATGAATGCAAAAGAAGCAATGAGAACCTATCAGCCGAAAAAAGAAGCACCCAAATGTGGGTGTCAGCGTCTGACCACGGAGCGTTTACAAGACTGGGAGGCTCTTGGTTCCGGCATGATGATTTCTTTCGGAATGAGCACGTTTGTCGGTGAGGAGTGCCCGGATGGCACCGAACCTGCCTTAACCTATGCTCCGGACCGGCTGGATGTTGATCAATGGGTCAGTGTAGCTCGCGATGCCGGCATGAAGTATGCTGTTTTGGTCGCAAAACATTCCGCAGGGTTTTGTTTGTGGCCCACGCGGCACAATGATTATCACGTCGGTGTCAGCGGCAATAAAACCGATGTAGTCGAAGAATTTGTCAAAGCGTGTGAACGGCGAGGAGTTATTCCCGGGCTCTATTACTGTTCATGGGATAATCACAATCGCTTCGGATCTCGCACTTGGAGTGATTTGAAACCAGGTGAAGTGCCGGAGTCTCAATACGTGACTCGTGCGTATGAGGAGTTCCAGACGGCGCAGATTGAAGAACTGCTGACAAATTACGGGGCAATCGGTGAGGTGTGGATTGATATCCCTATGGCGCTGACCCGCGATTACCGCAATCGTCTTTATAACCGAATTGCCGAATTGCAGCCACAGTCCGTCATCGTGATGAATAACGGGTGCAATGACGGGTCTCCCCGGAATGTTAAACATCAGGCACGGCCGACGGATATCATTACGATTGAGCGAACGCTTCCAAATAACATCCCGAATGCGTGGCATGAGAAGTGGCGTATTATTGAGGGCAAGGACTATTATATTCCTAGTGAAGTCTGTGATCCGGTGGGGCATGACTGGTTTTATGTTGAAGGCGACAAGCCTCGTTCTGATCAGGAGTTGTTAGGTATTCAACTGGTCGCCAACGCCCGGGGTGCCAATATGCTGTGGGATGTCGGCCCCGACCGGCACGGTCTGATCCCTGACTCTTTTGTTCAGGCCCTTGTGCGGCTGCGCCGCAATCTGGATCATTTTTCTTCATGAACCATTCGTCGCGAAAAGGAGCCATATGACAAAACAATCGACACGGATCTTATTGACCGGCAGCGTACTCGCCGCCGGTTCATTTGCAACAGAGAATCAAGGATCCGTTGCGACGTCCGCCCGCCGGCCGAATGTGCTTTTTATTGTCAGTGACGATCAGCGCTATGACACCATCGGCGCGCTGGGTAATCCGCAGATTCATACGCCGAATCTGGATCGGATGGTGCGTGACGGTTTTGCATTTGAGCGCAACTTCTGTACCGCGCCGATCTGCACCCCGGCCCGCGCTGAGATTCTTACGGGATGCAATTCATTCCGTAACGGCGTGCTTTGGTTCGGGAGGCCGATCCGCCCTGAGTTGACTCTGTTGCCGAAGGCGTTTCAACTGGCCGGATTTCATACGATTCATGTGGGCAAATGGCACAATGATGAGCATCCGCGCGATAAGAGCTATGATGTCGTGCGCCGCGTGTTTAATGCAGACAACCTGAATGATTATGCACAGCATGGGCAATGGCAAAGGTATCGGGAAAAAGGGCTGGATGTGGAAGGACACAGTACCGAGCTGTTTACGGACGCGGCACTGGAAGAGATCCGGTCTGCGCCGGCGGATCGGCCCTGGTTCTGTTTTGTCGGGTATCATGCTCCGCACGATCCGCACGACAGTCCGGCTCCTTTTAACACCATGTATGATTCGGCAACGATTCCGCTTTTCCCGAATTATATGCCGGAACACCCGATTGATAACGGAGCCAACACGATTCGCGATGAACTGGTTGAAAACTGGCCGCGGACTCAGGATGCTATGCGCCGCTACCGGGCCCGTTATTACGGGGCGATCAGTCATATGGATCATCATATCGGACGGTTGCTGGGGCAGTTGCGGTCGCGCGGGATGCTGGACAATACCCTTGTGGTTTTTACAGGAGATCAGGGACTTGCAGCCGGCAGTCATGGACTGCTTGGAAAAGAGAATATGTATGATCACAGTATTGCCAGTCCGCTGATTTTCTTTGGTCCGGGAGTGCCGTCCGGCGGCCGTTCAGCGGCAATGAGCCATCAGATGGATTTGTACCCGACGGTGTGCGAATTGGCCGGAGTGCCCGTACCGGTTTCGGTGGAGGGTTTCAGTCTGGTTCCGGTCATGCAGGGCGAAACCAATCGGGTGCGTGATGCGGTATTTTGTGATTTCGCCTTGCCACAGGTCAGGGGCGGTCCGTTGGTGCATGTGCAGCTGGCGGTCCGTACAGAACGCTGGAAGCTCATCTGGAATGCTCCGGCCCGTCAGTACCAGCTGTTTGATCTGGAGCGGGATGCCGATGAGGTGGTTAACCTGCTCGCCACGTGGCGGCGTAAGCTTTGGGCTGCCCAGACGGCTGCCGGGGGGAATCCTGATTGGGGAAAAGACCGGTGGTCGGCCATGGAGATGAAGCCGGTGTATACGCAGCAGGAGATTGATGAAGTGGCCGTTGGTTTATGGAAAAAACTGCTTCAACGGATGGATAAGGAGGGCACCGCGCTCTCTGAAGTGCCCCGGCCTCCCTGTCCGGTTGATGATGCCCAATATTGAGTTCAGTGCCGGCCAAAAGGCAGAAAAAAGAGGTTATAGATGAAGCGGAAAAAAAATCAAACGGCCCTAGCTATATTGAAAAACATTCTTCTGGCGGCTGTCTTGATTCAGGCAGGGCCTGCTTGGGCATTATCCTTTACATTGAAGACGCCCTCGCCCCCCGCGACCGGTTATTTCTTTGATTGGGTTCTGCGCAGTCCGTCCGTTGTCCGCGGAACTCCGATGAACCCGTCCGAGGTTCCTGCCTATGATCCGCCGGTGTATGCGACGGCGGTGAACTATAACAACGGATTTTATTTTCCGACGAATACGAGCTGGCAGGACGCATGGTATTACTTTACAGAGCCGAGTCGCGGGTACATCCCGATGGGATTCCTCCGCGATTATATGGGAAATCATCAGTATTTTACCGGGCATAAAACAAATACAAACCTGCCGCCGGTAAACGGCTCGTATGACGGAATATGGACAATTGCCGCCCGCAAGGGATGGTTTGCCGCCTGTATGGTAGACGGTGCTGCCGCTCCGCTGTCCGGCCAGCAGGATTTTGACACCCGGACAACGACGGTTCTTTACAGTACCAACGGAGCCACCACAACGGTCGTTACTACGCGGGAAACCAACTCTGCAGACTCGACGACTATAACCACAAACTACAACGGCGGAACCACCTCGATAGTAACAATTGTTAGAAACACGACGGTTACTCAAGGGAAAATTGACAGTGTTTCCCTGATGACCGGGATCGATCCAGATACTGGGTTGCAGATTTCCAACGGGGCGCCACGTATGGATTTTGTTCTGATGGACTTTGAGGCAGGTGAAGGATATCAAGGATCCGAAAAGTCTGTGGAGGACGAATGTCTGGAGACGGTTCGTTTGGTGAAAGCGAGTCCGAATGCTGCGGTGCGATCGGCATGGGTCGGGAATTATGCATACTTTGCCGGCAGGGTCGTCCCCGGAAGTTTCCCGTGGAGTTGTGATTACAGCTCCAAAGGAGCCTTTTATCGCAGCAGCGGCATGAATGTGGCGCAACCCGCGTGTTATCCGAAGACATCCTACACGCTGCACACGAATGCTTATTATTATGGGGCAAACATTTGTCCGAGTGCACGCGCGTCCCTCTTTTGGGCCTGTCTGGAGCTCTGTTCAGAAGCGGCCCGGAATCTCCCCGAAAATCATCTGCTGATTCCGTGGGTTGTTGCGGCCAGCATGTATCCGGGAAGCGAAGCGAATCCAATGCCGTACGGCAATGAAGTTCCGGAAAGAGAGGACTTTCTGTCGCTGATCAAACACTACCGGATGCGGGGAGCCGACGGGATTGCCAACAACGGAATGTATCACGACAAGATGGATGTGGTTCCGACCAACTCATGGATTTATTCTTATGCGCGGGATACGTACCGCTACGACATACTGGAGGCATGGAACAGTCTGAATGCTTATTTTGACCCGTCAGGAGTCAAGCACACCGAATTATTGAATTTGGGCATTCCGGTTACGGTAATTGGAACGAATGTTCAAGATGCCGTAAAAGTCCCGATGGCCAACAAGGTCAGCGGTCTGGAATGGAGCGGGGTAATTTACGGAAACAAGGCCCGCATTCTGGTCAGCAATCTGAATCCGACCAATAGTCAGTCCGTGTCATTGCCTGCCGGATATGGACTTCCGGCAGCGACTCCGTCTGTTGGTCCGAATTCTCATGTGACGTTTGACTACACGATCACCAATCTTCTCGAAAATTCAGATTTTTCGACGACAGGAAGCCCTTGGTGGCCGGACGCGCGTGACTTGACCGAAGGGGTGGGCGGTTCGCCATGTCTTGCCCGCGCTAACGGGCCCTATTGCTTTAATTACACAATCCCCTGCCGAACCGAGCCCAACGAACAGATGAACTTTACGATCTCCGCCAAGACATCTGTGTCCGGCTCACGCATGAGTGTCAGCTATTACTGCGTGGATGATCAAGGGGACACAATTTCAGGACTGATTGGTAATATCACGGCGCCTGTCACGCTGCAAGAGACCAATCAAACCTTCAATTTCCAGTTCACTGTGACGAACGATATGCGGGTGCATTCAATCCGGCCGATTCTTTACAACACCGACTACAGCAGCACGAATCCGGCTGTACTGTACGTGGATGATGTGTTTTTGAAATTCCAGGAGTAAGTCGAGCGCAAAGGGATCGAACGATCCTTACGGGGAGGGACAAACAGGGAAGCTTCGCGTTGTGCTTTTTCTCGGTTGCGGTGGAGTTGTTTCCGCTGCCAACTGTAAACTGTAAGTCGTTTGCAACAGGAAGTACTTCGATCTCGATGCACTGATTGATCCGTCGGTGATGAGTCGCTTTCGGAAACGGATCGGTGAGGCGGAAGCGGTTTTATGAAAAGGTTTGATTCAGGGCCTGTTTAGCCAGAACGCAGAAGACATTTAATGGCAGTATTATCCAGTATAAAAAAAAGTTCTGTCCATTCTCGCCCAGTGAAACAGACAGTATCTTATCAGCTGTATTGAAGGGGAATGTTTCTAGGACAGTTAGGATGAAAACAAAGGATCGTCTCAAGTGTAAAGATGAAAGTTGAAAAAGGGGTGTGGGCTCACGTCAGGCTGGAATAAGGAGAAGATTATGCGCAGTGTAAAATACGTAGTTGTGTTTTTGGTTATCGCAATGATCGGTTCAGTATCACAGGCGGAGAATCTCATTAATAACGGGTACTTCGAAGCGGCTTCTGGCGGCTGGGTCTATGCGAGCGGAACAGAGACCGGGGGCAATGTGACGAAGGTTACAAATTCCGCTGCGCAGAGTGCTTTCAGCACCGGCAGTTCAGGTGCCTATATGACGGACGGCACTGTGAATCAGGGACAGTACTTGCAGAATAATATCGGTACAGCTCAGGCCGATGGACAGTACCTGTTTTCGTTTGATTATAAGATAGCTGCGAGCGCCTCCAGTTATTGGAATTTCATGCTGAAAGACAGCGCAAGCCTCTTCAATGGAAGAATCGGAGGTGACTATTTAACGCTTGGCGTTGATACCACTAACCAGACAACTGTGGCAACAGGCTTGGTCGCAGAGGTATGGTATCATGTTGAACTGAAATTAGATACGGTAACCGACAAAATTATGAGCGGATCGATTACGGAGTTCGGTGGCGCAACCCAAACTTGGGGTGAAATGGACGCCTTCGAAACGACCAACAGGATCAAGCTTGTGACATTTGTTGATGGCTCTGGCGCCGGGCAAGCACCGTCAATTTATATCGACAATGTCAGCCTGACCTCGCTCCTCCCTGCGACCGGTTATTTCTTTGATTGGCTTCTACGGGGTCCGGCTTACGCGCACGGCATATCTATGAACCCCGCCGATGTTCCTACCAATGATCCGCCGATACTTGATTCGGAATTCGACCATCACAGCGGCTTTTATTTTCCGACCAATACGAGTTATCAGGAGTCCTACGATTACTTCACAGATCCAAGTCGCGGCTATATTCCGATGGGGTTCTTGAACGAGTATCAGGGCAACCATACATATTATACCGGATATAAAATTAATACCAGTCTGCCGCCCACGAACGGTTCGTATGAGGGGATGTGGACGATTGCTTCATGGCAAGGCTGGATGAACGCCTGTATGGTGATGGGAACCGCGGCGCCGCTTTCCGGACAACCAGATTACAACACCCGGACGACGACGGTTTTGTACAGTAACAGCTGCATCATCACAACAGCAGTTACTTCTGTAACAGGCGGAGATTCAGGAACCAGCATAACTACGAATTACAGTGGCGGAACCACTGCGGAACGAAACTTGAAAAAACGGACTTCAACAAACGTTGCAAAACATGAATATAATCCTCTCGAAATTCTCCGTTGGCGGCACGCTCGTGCGCTTCGATTGCACGGGGGACGGGACGGCGCAGCTTTCCATGCGTCCGAAAAATCTTTCCGTTCCCGAGCATCGCGAGTTTCTGCCAGACGACGTCGAGATTCGCGGCCTGCCAGACTCCCGCAACTTGGATCGCTTTTCTTCCTAAACAGTTTACGAACAAAAGGAGTGTCATGAAAATAACCTCAACGAGGATCCTGTTGACCGGCAGTGTACTGGCCACCAGTTCATTTGCGGCAGAAAACCAAGTTGCAGCCGCGACCGCCGCCTGTCGTCCGAATGTGTTGTTTATCCTGACGGATGACATGCAATTCGACGCCATTCACGCCTTGGGGAACGATCAGATTCACACGCCGCAACTTGACCGGCTGGTGCGGGAAGGGGTTTCCTTTTCGCGGGCCTACATCATGGGGGGGAATAATCCGGCCGTCTGCTGTCCGAGCCGGGGGATGATCCACACCGGGCGATCCTTGTATCGGATCGAGTTCTCGCCGGGGGGGGCTATCACCAACGGGGGCAAAACGATGGCCGAGCGGCAAGGTCAAACTCCTTTGCCAGCTCGGACTCCGTGGGGGCATATCACCAACGGGGTCGAAACGATGGCTGAGACCTTCCGGAAAGCCGGTTACCGCACCTTCGCCACAGGCAAGCAACATAACGGACCCCAGATCGTCGCCAGCGGCTTTACCGATGCCGGAAATTTACTCTTTGCCGGGGGAGGGCAGCACATGCGCTTGAAGGTGCATGATTTCGACCCGAGCGGCCGGTATGCGCCGGAGGACGGCAAGGTCGTCCCGCAGTATTCCAGCGAGATCTTCACCGGCGCCGCGTTGGACTTTCTCGACCGGGACCGGGCGGGGGATCCGTTCTTCATGTATCTGGCCTATACCGTTCCGCATGACCCCATCATGGCACCCCCGAAATTCATGTCTCTTTATCCGCCGGATAAGATTCGCCTGCACCCGACTTTCCAGCCCGCCCACCCCTTTGACGTCAGTCGCATCGGCGATCGTGTCCGTCCGATGCAGAGCTGCGACGAGTGCGAAGCCGACGCCGTGATCAAGTTTCACGAGTGGCCGATTGAGGAATCCGACATGCAGAGCCTGGTAGCCGGCTACTATGCCATGCTCACCCACCTGGACGATCAGATCGGCCGCATCCGGGCTAGGCTGGAAGAACTCGGGGAATGGCAAAATACCATTATCGTTTTTGCCAGCGACAACGGCATCGCCATGGGGCGGCACGGCTGCTACCACAAGCAGACGTCCTACGATCACGATGCGCACGTGCCGCTGATCCTGTGCGGACCCGGCCTGGCCAAGGGCGAATCGCGGAACGCCATGGTCTACCTGTATGACCTCTACCCCACACTCTGTGACTTGGCCGGCATTCCTGTTCCCGATTCCGTGGAAGGCAAAAGTTTTGTGCCGGTGCTCCGCGGCGACGAATCGGCCGGTCGGGACGTTCTCTATCATGCTTACGTGAACGACTGGCGGGCGGTCTATGACGGGCGTTACCGCTTGTTGCTCTATGCCGGCTATGACGAGGCAAACGATGTGATCGTGCGTCGACGGATGCTCTTTGATGTGCAGGCCGATCCCATGGAAACCCGCGATCTCGCCGGGGACCCGGCACACGCCACAGAAGTGGCGCGACTCGAATCGCTCCTGATCGAGCTGCGTGATCAGTATGCCGATCCCATGGTCCCTGATGGATTCTGGGAGCGCTATACCGGTAATCCGCCTGACGGTGAATAGCGTCAAAGGACTTTCTAAAATGAATAATGATCATAACAACAATTGGGTAACCGGCGCAGGATTGGATTTTCTGAGCTGGAGCGGCGTGTTTCTGGGGCACCGGGATGGTGCCGCTTTCGGCGTCCGGGTGCGCCGCTGGGCAGATATGGTGAAGTGCGCAGAGCAGATCGACACGAACTACGTGTACTCATGGCGACCCAACCCTACCGATCAGGTCTGCACCAAATGGGATGAATGGCGGATCCGAAAAATATTGAGAGAAGGCATCACCGCCAGTCGAGGGTGTCGACGGCACATCCACCGGAAAGACACCGAGACACTCCAAGTCGACCCCACCCGCCTCGCGAGATGGCTAACGATAGCTCGTGACGTAACGGAGGATTTGTAATGAAGCTGACAGCCAAACAAGCAACGCTGGTTGATACGTTGATGGGGGCGCTTAGCCCTGAAGAGAAGATAGGCCAGCTCCTCTGCCCCAACTTCAACAAGGAAGAGGAAGCCGGCCTTGAGAAGATCGCTGCGGCTACCCCCATCGGGGGTTACTTCGTCTTCGGCAAGCAAGGCGCTGAAGTGAAAGCCTTCACCAGGATATGCAATGGCCGCCTTAAGGTACCGGTCATTGTCTGCTCCGATCTGGAAAACGGCGCTGCCCCGGCAATCCCGGGTGCGCTTGAATTCGTGCACCCCATGGGGATGAGTGCGGCCAATTCCACCACGCTGGTTACCGAAGTGGGTAAGGCGATTGCCCTTTCAGGCCGGGCTGGCGGCATCCATTGGACACTCGGGCCGGTCTGCGACCTGAACCTGAACCCCAACAACCCGGTCACCAATACCCGCGCCTTCGGTGACGAACCGGGGCACGTTGCGAAAATGGCCGCTGCTTTCATTCGGGGCATCCAGGCCGGGGGCATGATGGCGGCTACGGCCAAGCATTTTCCCGGCGACGGAGTGGACGACCGTGACCAGCACCACTGTACCTCCATCAATTCACTCAGCCGCACTTCCTGGGAACGCACCTTCGGCCAGGTCTGGCAGGCGGTTTTCAAAGCCGGGGTGATGTCGGTTATGACCGGGCACATAGCCCTGCCGTGGAAGGACAAGGACACGGGAGATTACCGGGGACCGCTACCCGGTTCTCTCAGCGCCAAAATCCAGGTTGACCTGCTCCGTAAGGCTCTCGGCTTCGAGGGTGTCATCGTCTCTGATGCACTGCCCATGATCGGCTTTTCGGCACATGTCAAAAAAGGGGAAGAGGCACTGGCCAACTTCCTGGCCGGTGGGGATGTTATCCTCTTCGCCAATCCGGTAACCGATTTCAAGCGCCTCTGTACGGCATTCAAAGACAAAGAGTTCACTGAGAAACGTCTTGACCAATCCGTACTCCGCGTACTGCGAATGAAAGCTGCACTCGGGCTCCTCGATGGTCCTCCTCCCGGCCGGGCTGAACCGGTCTTCGGAGCCAAGGAAAAAGCTGCTCATCGGGTAACGGCACAGCGTATCGCAGATCGCTCCGTAACTCTGGTACGTGATGCAACCGGGGTTCTCCCGCTCAAGCTTGAAAAGGGGGCGAAAGTACTCACCATCACCATCGGACATGATATCGATGCACCGTGGTATGGCGACAAGGAATTCACCGTGGTGGATAGGGAACTTACTGCGCGCGGCTTCGTGGTGGAACACCTCCGCAATCCCCAGCACTACGATATTTTCGCCAAGCTCAGCGAGTATGCGGCAGTATTTGTAAATATCAAGACGCGGGCCCACTGTATTGCGGGCACCATCCGCCTTGGCCCGCAAATTATGACATTTTGGCGTGCCTTCTGGACTGAACATGAAAAGGTGGTGTTCACTTCTTTTGGCAACCCCTACCTTATTCACGAATTTCCCCAGGTTCCTGCCATGGTCAATATGTATTACTGGACAGACGAGGCTCAACGTGCAGCTGTAAAAGTATGGCTGGGCGAAATGAAGGCTCAGGGCGTGTGCCCGGTGCGGTTGGATAAGCGCATGGTGGCGAAATAAGATGACTCGAAAACGGTCACCTCCGGCGTGGAATGCGGCCGACACGTCCTGTTATCTAGAGACGACTAACCCGGATTCGGTTCCTCAAGGATGTGACGACGAGTATACCGAACTCCGACTGCTGGCGTGACGAATAAATTTTTGCGACTGAAAGCAACAGTTAACTAAACCTCTAAAAACGAAAAATCCACTGGATGAAAAATTACACAAAACGCACACTATTTAATATGCTGGTTTTCGCTGCTATTTCCCCCATGGTTTCTTTTACGCAAGAGACCGGAGGGTTTCGCGTCGTCACCCCCAAGGTGAGTCTGTTGAAGGCTCCGCTTAGTCCTCAGCAAATGCCGGAAGGTGACCAGAGTATGCTGTTCGGACGTTCTGTATTTCAGGCTCCACAGGAGGGTTTGGGGAAGCCACTGGCCGACTATCTTCCGGTTGAAGACGGAGGTTTTCGGATCATAAACGGCAAGCGGAAAATGAACCGCAATATTATTCAGGGGATGAACCGGATCGGAACCGGGGATTTACCGATCTTTTCCATATTTACAGATACTGGTTCAGGTTATGCGCGCGTCCCGAATGGCGAACGGGTATATCCGCTTTGGCCTCGACCCGATGCGCAAGTCGGCGGAATGGCCCAGATGGGAACCCTGCGGTTAGGTATTCCCGGCCCGGATGGACAACCGGTTTGGCTTGATGCGCTAGCGCTACCAGAGTTGTCCTCGGTTACGACGTTCCGGCCTGGCTATACAGATTATGTTTTAAAGACAAAGGACTGGGGGGCGACAATTCGTGTTGCACCGACGATGGGGTTTCACGGGATGATCTGTCGGGTTGAGTTTGATCGGCCGATGCCATTCCTGTGGCGGTTCGGGGGGATTTCGTTTCCCCGCACAAAAACAGTACAGAACTCGGTTGTTATAGACGGTTCTATTGCTCGTATCACCGAGCCGGGACTGACCAACGGGCTGGTTTTGGCGGGCTGGGACGGCATCGGGACGGGTCGCGCGACCGCGACCGGCAATGGTCAGGAGTCTGAGTTTTCCGCCAGTCAGCCTCAGAGTGTTTATCACATCTATGCGGTTTGGGGTGTGACGGAATATGATGAAAAATTAGCCGAAGTTATGATGAACCGACTGGACAATCCAATGACGGCATCCTGGTCGCCAGGGGTTCTCGATCGGCTCAAGAAAAGCTGGTTTGACTGCATGGTCGGCCCCGCTCTGGAGCCGGAGAAAAATTTTCTGCATATGGCGGAAGATCCCGGCAAAGAAATTGATCGGGCAACGGGGTGGTGGGATGCCCGGCGGGCTGAATTCCAAATTCAAACTCCCGATCCGGAGTTGAACAGCTTGATTAACTGGGCGCGCTGCACGAGTGAATACCATCGTCGTGGGCCAGGGCTCACTCTCGGAGCGAACGGGTGGGATGGGCTGGGCCACATCTCGGTCGGTTGGTATGGTAAGGAGTGGGCAGGAGATCATCAGGCCGTGGGGGACTGTATGCGGATCTATGGCGCCTTACAGAAAGATGATGGGCTTCTTGGGTGGGTCACTCTCGCGTTATTGTCCTATTCAGGGGAGAACCTCAATCCGTCGTGGGTGGAGCATGTTTGGCGTCATTACACCTGGACGGGTGACCGCGAATTTATACGCGACCTCTGGCCGTCGGTTCAAAAGGCGGTTGCCTGGTATCGCAAGGCGGCAGATCCCGATGGCGACGGCCTGTGCCAAGGTTCCGCCGCAGAATACTGGAATTGTGAATTTGCCAACGGCAAGGGGCCTAAGGCCGCAACGCCCAGTATAATGTTGTGGAATATGTTCAACTGTGCGGAGCGCATGGCGATGGTCGTTGGCGATACAAATGCTCAAACGGAATATCGTGTGCTGGCGGAAAAGACGCGTACCGCAATTCTTGAGCAGCTATGGAATGAAGACGGCGGACGAATCGGTTCGGTTGGTGAAGACGGTCTTTGGATGAGCCATCCGCAGATTTGGGATGAGTTCTTTGCGGTGAACGTCGGCCTGCTTAATGTTTCTCAGGGGAGCCGGGCGATGCGTTGGATTGTGTCACATTACGGGTTTGAGCCGCAGCCCGGTGTGAATCTGCTTTCAACCAGTGACCTGTGGCCGCTCATATGGAGTCTTCATTGGTGTGCATCGGGCGATACGATGCTTGCAGCGCTTGCCGGTATGAAATGCGGCGACGGCGATCTTTGGTGGCCCTATGTAAAAACGGCAGTAAGTTCTGCTTTTAAGAGTGATAGGCCAGGCATTCGACTCGGCATTTCCAACTACGGAGTTGCGGGCGGCGGGTTTGAATATATCGATTCCGTTGATCCATATTCCTATGCTACGGTAAGAGGGCTTTTCGGTATCGAGCCGGCTATACAAGACGGCCACATTGATATTTGTCCCGCATTCCCTTCCGCATGGACCAATGCGAGCATTCGCACTCCGGATATCAGCTACGAATATCATCGCCAAGGGAATCAAGCGACATTTCATATCACTACGGCCAAACCGCTTGTCAAGCGGGTGCGCGCAAACCTGAGCGGCGCGGTGGTTGAGACAAAGGCGGAAACGGAGTCCACAGTTGCTGTGGAGGTCGGTCCGCTAGCCCCTCCGCTTGAGCCGCCGTCCAAACCGACGCTACTTGTTGAACAAAATCCAGCACTGGCTCCTCGTGTATTAACGGAAACTGAGCGCAAACGGCAGGTTCTTTTTGATCTTGCCGAGGCCTGCAATGTCACCACAGAGGAAATGATGGCCACCCGATTTGTTTTTGATGTCGGCTGGAATAAATCTGTGGCCGGCCAGCCGCGGGGCATGGATATGGTTATGCCAGTCTCCCCGCGAGTAATAGATATTCCAACTGGGGTCAGGTTTCTCACCTCAGGGCGTCCAGAGAAATCGAGTGCGCCGGTTCCGAAGAACATGCTTGCAGTGGCAAGTTGGAAGCCGTTTCCGCTGCCTGGAGGCGCGGTGATTTCTATAGGAATGCGTTGCGAAAGTCTGCAACTCCTGCTTCAGAGCTATGTGCATCCGCATAAAAACTATTTACCCAACGGTGAGGTGGTACTGAACTATGCAGATGGGACTCGCCGTGTTGAGTCGCTTGTCGCCCCTTTTAATCTGGATTGCTATTTTCAGCATTTCAGTCGACAGGGAGTTTCTGTTCCGTTTGGCGAGATCGCTGGAAATGTCGTTGGGCATATGTTTGCGGAAGGAGTGCAGGGAGGGGCTCACGCCGATGCACTCGAAATTATTTGCGATCCGACACGCAAGCTGGAATCCGTTGAACTGCGTGCCACATCCAGTGAAACGCTCATCGGTCTTGCCGCGCTGACAGCTCTTCCGGCCGAAGAATAAGACGTTAATTTAACCAACAAATAGAAATAACCACAGACAACGAAAGAAGAATTAACGATGAAAAAAAATAGAATTGTTCGGAATATATCTTACGCCCTGTTGTTCATTGCAGTGTCGGGTAAATCCCTGGTTGCGCAGGAAACGGATCCTCGGCTTCATGCGGACGGCGCGGGCTGGAACTTAGAGAAAGCGGTTATTAAAGATCCGCAGCGTCCGCGCGTTCTGTTGATCGGCGATTCAATTTTGGTTGGCTATAAAAGCTATGTGATCGAGGGTTTGGGAGAGAAAGCTTATGTGGATACGTGGGTCAACCCCTACTATCAAGCAAAAGAACTCATTGCAATTTTGGATGCGGTGTTGGATCAGGGGCCATATGATGTAGTGCATTTTAACATGGGACTGCATGGCTGGCCTGCGGGGCGTATCAAAGAAGGTACATTTGAGCCGCTGACCAGAGCCTATGTTGAAGAGATCCAAAAGAAACTACCCAGCGCCAAAATTATATGGGCCAGTAGTACGCCGATCATGATTAAGGGCCAAGTTGGCCAGCTCGATCCGGTGCTTAATGCAATTATGATTGAGCATAACCGAATGGCGGCCAAGGTCATGCAGGAGATGGGGGTCCCGATCAATAATTTCTATTCACTACTGGTTCCGGAGCATCTCGATCTTGCCCGCGGGGATATTGCTCATTGGACGCCGCCAGCCTACCGGATCCTTGCCGATGCCGCCGTGGCATCCATTCACAAGGCGTTGGTAGAAAAATTTAAAGCTCCAGTCGCCGGGACTGCGGAAACCGAAAAATGAATGACATCTGTTCTTATAATGTCATCTGGACAACTCCTTCTTTCGATTCTGCGGGATCGATGCCGCTGGGTAACGGCGACATTGGAATCAACGTCTGGGTGGAACCGTCTGGCGACTTGCTGTTTTATATTGGCAAGACCGATTCGTGGGGAGAGTTCGGCCAGCTTCACAAGGTTGGGCGGGTTCGTGTTCGCTTGCTTGCCGACGGCGTTCCGCTGCTTGCCGGAGACGCTTTCCGGTGGACTCTGCATTTGGAAGAAGGAGCGGTTGTTGTCCGGACTGAACAGGGTGAAGCCAGATTGTGGGTGGACGCCAATCATCCGAATATTCATGTGCTGGCGACTGGTTCTTCTGCCCTGACTGGTGAAGTGAGTCTCGAAATCTGGCGCACGGCCCGGCGAGAACTGTCTGCCAAAGAAAAGCACTGCCTGCACGACAACAGTCCGTATTCAGTCTTTCATGAGGCAGACCAGCTTTTGGAATTGTCCGGCGCGGAATTGGCTTGGTGTCATCACAATGCGACGTCCAGCTGGTCGGCGAATCTTTCGATGCAAGGGCTGGGTGCACTAATTAACACCGAAGAGGATCCGCTGCTTCATAGAACCTTTGGCGGGGTGATTCGCGGGGAAAATCTGGTAAAAACCGGATCAGAAACTCTGTCATCTATTAAACCGAATGCAATGTTTTCGGCAACGGTGACAGTTTTTACCGAGCGTTGCGCCTCGATAGAGGAGTGGCTGAATGCGGCGCAAACCGTTGCGCGCGGGACACCAACTGCAAAGGACGATGTTGCATGGAAGGCGCATGTCCGCTGGTGGAGAGAATTCTGGAACCGCAGCCATCTAGAAGCAGGGGGATCGGAAGCCGCACGCAAAGTCTCCTCCGGTTATACACTGCAACGCTTTATGAATGCGTGCTCCGGACGCGGCGAGTTTCCGATCAAATTCAATGGGTCGATTTTTACAGCGGACTGGAAGTATCCGGGTGAGAACTATGACGCTGACTACCGGCGATGGGGTCCGGGATACTGGCATCAGAACACACGACTTCCGTATTGGTCGATGCTTTACTCCGGCGATTTTGAAATGCTGCGGCCGTATTTTGAGATGTACCGGCGTACGTTGCCGGCAGCCCGTGAACGCTGCCGGAAATTCTGCGGTCATGACGGGGCGATTTTTCTGGAAACCATGTATTTCTGGGGCGGCTATCTGGAGAATAATTACGGCTGGCCGGATCGGCGAGAAGCGGGTCTCTCCGGGCATCTGAGTCAGAATCAATATATCCGGCGGCACAATTCCAGCGGCCTCGAAGTGGTTCATCATGCCCTGATGTTTTATCGGTTTACTGGTGATGAAGGATTCCTGCGTGAGACAGCCCTTCCTCTGGCTGAAGCGGTGATTGATTATTATGACTTTCAGTTTCCGCGATGCGGCGGAAAGCTTCACATCGCACCTGCCCAGTCGATTGAGCAATGGTGGGATGTGGATAATCCAATGCCTGAAATTGCAGGCCTGACCGCATGTCTCAGAGAGTTGCTGGTTCTGCCGGAAAGTCTGATTTCTGTGACACGCCGAGCACAGTGGTTCCAGTTGCTGGCTGAGCTTCCGCCCTTGCCGTCGCGTCAGCAAGACGGTCTGGTGCTTTTTGCGGCAGGGGACAGAGTGGGAGGGCCTCCAAAAAATGTTGAAAATCCAGAACTTTATGCGGTTTTTCCTTATCATCTGTGTGGGCGGGGTACGCTTGATGTGGACACCGGTATTCAAACCTTCCAGAAACGCTTACACAAACATGACGATGGCTGGGCACAGGATGGAATTCAGGCGGCCTTGCTTGGGCTCGCCGAAGAGGCGCGTCGGTCAGTGGTTCGCCGTTTCAGTCTGCCCAGCGGCTATTCTCGTTTTCCTGCCTTCTGGGGGCCGAATGCGGATTGGATTCCCGATCAAGATCATGGCGGGTCTGCTATGCACGCGTTTCAGTTGATGGCTCTGCAGGCGGACAGTGGATCCGTTGCGGTTCTACCTGCATGGCCGGAAGACTGGGATGTAGAGTTTAAGCTTCATGCCCCGAACAGAACAGTCGTGGAGTGCAGGCGGCAGTTGGGACGAATTGAACGTTTGACGATCTCACCGGAAGAAAGACTCAAAAGCTTGGTTCTGCCTCCAGGGTGCAGAGTGTTGTGCGATGATGCAGCGATAAAATGATAAGGGTGTTTTGTTGTTGTTTGCGAAGGCTCGGCAAACGTTTTGTGGATTCATATTCAATCAAGGAGAATGAATATGACATGGATCGGTCTGTCTTTAGCGATAATTAGCGGATTAATGGTTGGCAGTTTCAGTTTGCCGATGAAAAAAACAATTCATTGGGCATGGGAAAATACTTGGTTGGTTTGGGCTTTTACCGCATTGCTGATTTTGCCGTGGTCACTTGCCTTCATAACGGTTCCTCACCTGTTCTCGGTTTATTCGGGAGTCGCGGCCGGAATATTACTGATGGTTTTGCTTTTCGGTTTAGGCTGGGGGCTAGGGGCTGTTCTTTTCGGGCAGGGCATTGCGTTGATCGGAATGAGTCTGGCGTTTGCGATCAGCATTGGATTGACCACGGCCGTCGGGACGCTGGTTCCAATGCTCCGGAGCCCTTCTCAGTTTTTGACGGCATCCGGAGGGACTGTGGCCGCTGGAATTGTTTTAATGGTTCTTGGTGTTTTCCTGTGTGCCAGAGCAGGCGGCATGAAGGAGGCGAGGCTTAAAACATCAACCGATGGCGGTTGCTCGGTGAATTCCGTGCTCTATTCAGCGGATTCGCGGCTAATTTGTTTTATTGCACATGTCTTCTTTTTGAAAACCGGACCTGGGAAAAATATAGCGAGGCCGGGATCCGCTCTCATTGGCCGCAATTGTTCTTATCGTAATCGGCAATACACTGGGATGATTTTTGCTTAAAAGGAGGTTATAGAATGTTACATGATCCAAGTCATTATGAGGCGCCGGTTCAGGCGGAAGAAATCATCCTTTCTTCAAATGATAAAGAAGTGTTGAGGCGGCTGGGCGGCCGATTGGCGGAAATTGCCGCGTTGCCGGTTCAGAAAGAAAATGCGGCGCTTTGGTGCCAGCTGAACGATATGCGGGCAGATCGCCCGGCTGTTTGGATTAACGAAATCCCGTGGCATGAGATGAACGTTAATGATGAGCTTACTTTACAAACCGTACACCCGTGGGCCCGTGATCAGGAGCGGGAAATTCGTCGCACTCTTTATCAGTGGAAGTACATGCCCGGTCATATGGTCGTCAACGCTTTTTATGCGGTTCCCTTGGCGGTGCACAGTACAGATTTTGGCATCATGGAAGAGGTGTATCTGGCAAAAACCGATGAGTCCAGTGATATTGTTTCACGGCACTTCAACGTGCAGATTGAGACGTTTGACGACCTCGAAAAAATCAAGATGCCTGTTGTAACCCATAATGAAAAGGCCACCGAGTATCGCTATCAGGCAGCGTGTGATGTATTCGGCGATTTGATACCGGTTCGCACGCAGGGCCAAACGCACATCTGGTTTACACCGTGGGATTTTTTGATCCGCTGGACCGGCATTGAGCAGGCCATGATGATGATGTATGAAAACCCGGACCTTGTTCATGCCGCAGTGGACCGTATGGTAGATGCCTGGATGGTCGAGCTGGATCAGTTTGTTGAACAGAATCTCTTGTCTTTGGATTGTAATAACACGCGGATTGGATCTGGAGGCTATGGATACACCAAAGACCTGCCCTGCTCGGATTTTAATCCGGATGCAGTCAAACCGCACAATATGTGGGGCTGTTCCAACGCGCAGATTTTTTCTGAAGTGTCACCCGAATTCCATTGGGAGTTTGCCGTGCAGCATGACATTCGCTGGATGGAGCGCTGGGGGCGTAACTATTACGGTTGCTGCGAGCCGCTTGACGGCAAGGCGGATCTGCTGAAACGGATACCGAACTTACGCAAGGTGTCGGTCAGTCCGTGGTGTAAAACGAAGCGGGCCGTGGAAGAGCTGGGCGGCAGGTATGTGCTTAGCCGCAAGCCGAATCCGGCGATTCTTGCCGAAGACAGCTGGCATCCGGAACGGGCGCGTAAAGAGATCCGGGATTTCCTTGATGCAACAGAGGGGCGATGCCAGGTCGAGCTGATCATGAAAGATGTCTCTACGGTTCGGTATAAACCGGAACGGTTATGGGAGTGGTCCCGGATCGCCATGGAAGAGGCTGAACGTTGCGCAAATAAGTTGTAAAGTAGGGCAAAAAACTTCCAGAGTAAAGACAAAAGAATTCAAATGACATCAAAAGATAGTGTAAGAAATGTGTTTATGGATCCGCACATTACAGGGATTACCGTGTTGGAGGATTCGGAAGATAAAAAGGTGGTAAAGACCGGATTTGGAGCCACGATTCAGCGCCGCCGCGATTTGCCGTTGCCGCATTATGACCGTTTTGACACCGAAACCTTTGAACAGATGGAGGCGTTCACGTTCGATGATCCCAAGGATCCTCGCCGGTATTTCGAAGCCATTGATGACCAGATTAACTGCGTGGGTGATGACCTGTTGTCGGGCTTGCCCTCTTGGATTGAATGGGTAAAAAGCGTTTCATATGATTTCTGCGTATTCGGCAGTGTCTGTGAATGTCATGAGTTTCTCTGGCGAGTTATCGGCACAGAAAACGCACTGCTTTGCTGGGGCGATGACCCAGAGCGGCTTGGCAAATTTGTCGAGAGGATCGGGGATTTTCTTGTCGGGATCACAGCGGGGCAGATTGATGCGGCTGGCGGACGGCTCAAAGGAATGTATATTTTGGGAGACGTGGCCTATGTGCATGGAATGTTTATGTCGCCAGACCTATGGCTGAAGTATTATAAGCCGCAATTGAAGCGAATTTGTGATGTTTGCCATCAGTACGGGGTGAAGACGATTTATCATGGTTGTGGAGATGCCCGCGCGATTTATGATGATCTGATTGAGGCTGGCGTGGATTGCTATAATCCACTTGAGGCCAAAGCGCATCTGGATGTGGTAGAACTCAAAAAACAGTATAAAGACCGCTGGAGTTTTAATGGGAACATCAATGTGCAGGTGCTTGAGACTAACGATCGTGAAAAGATCCGCAAGGAAGTGTTGCGCAAATTGAATGCGGCGAAGGGCGGAGGGTATATTTTTCAGTCCGATCACTCCATGCCGAATAATGTAGATCCTCAAACCTATGATTACATTATTCAGCTTGTTCGTGAGTATGGTAATTACCCGTTGAATCTGGAAACGGCTGAGGATTGAATTTAAGCACGGTCAAAGGTTATGGCATAAATTTAAAGTGACCGCCTGCCGGTGTATTGAATGCATGCCGCAGGAGTTTGAATGAAATTAATAGCTCGGGATGCGTTGAATGATGAAAGGTTTTTTTGATGAAAAATAATGATGTATTTGCAAACATGGCGGAGATTGAGGTAGCCCAGAGCCGCCAACTAGTTTCAAATCCTGTTCCACCCCGGCCAGAAAAGATTCTGCCGTTGAGACCGGCAGAAAACCACCTGCGCCTGCTGGCCAAGCCGGATGAAAACGTGGAATATCAACGAGGAATGCAGGCGCTGCGCCACTGGGCGGTGCCGTTTCTGAACAACTGTGCCCCGTTGGCTAAAGAGGTTCGCGGGCGGATTAATTTGAAACGGTTTCAGTGGAGGATGGAGGCGGATGAGGATCTGCACGATTCCCGGCGTCCGCTAATAGGGGAAGGATCGTGGAAGAGGGTGACGATTCCTCATTACGGCGGGCCCATCGGTCGGGCCACAGCGTATTACCGCTGTGAGTTTAGTTTGACGGAGCAGCAGATAAAAAACCGCAGTTTGTCTGTTTGTTTTAAGGGCGTGGATTACAAGGCGCATGTTTTTGTGAACGATCGCTTTATGGGTTCGCACGAAGGCTTTTTTTCCCCTTTTGAATTGGACTTCACTCCGGTCGCCCGGCGCGGGAGGAATACACTGCTGATCCGCGTCGAAAACGATCAAACTATGATGAGTAATGTTAGCTGGGGTGATGATCTCGATGGCGACAAAATATATGCAGCCACCGGCCCTGGATGGGATAATTCGGATCGCGGCTGGTGTCACTGTCCACCTGGAATGGGGCTTTATCAGCCCGTTTCAATTGAATCGCGAGCTCCGGTTCACGTGCAGAATATTTTTGTGCGGCCACTTCCGTCTCTGCATGAGGCTGAACTCCGGCTGGAAATTAATCAGGCGCGCAACCAACGCGATATTTTTTCAGTCGCAGTTTCTGTACACGGATTGAATTTCAAGGCGACCGCATTAAAGCGTCGGGTTATGGCAGACAAACTTCCGGCGGATCCCGGCGTCAACTATTTCTGTTTCAAACTGAACCTGCCGAACGTCCGATCCTGGTCTACGGATGCACCGTGGCTGTATCAAGTTCAGGTGGATTTGCTGGATACGGATGGACGGGTGATGGACCGTTTGTCCGGTGAATTCGGAATGCGTTCCTTTTCGATGGAAACTCAGCAGAAACCGTTTGGACGTGTTTATCTCAACGGGAGCGAAATCAAATTGCGCGGCACGAACACGATGGGCTTTGAACAGCAAGATGTGATGCAGGGTCGTGACGAACAGTTGTTGGAAGACCTGCTGATGGTAAAATGCTGCGGTATGAATTACCTGCGCCTGACGCAGCGTCCGGTTCAGGAGGAAATTTACCGGATGTGCAACCGACTAGGGCTGATGACCCAGACCGACCTGCCGCTTTTCGGGTTGTTGCGCCGCAACCAGTTTGCCGAAGCGGTTCGGCAGGCCGGTGAAATGGAGAGGATGGTCCGTTCGCATCCCTGTAACATCATGGTGACGTTTATCAACGAGCCGTTTCCTCCGGCGTTGCGCAAAAAAGAGCACCGCCATCTGGCCCGCCCAGAGCTCGAAAGTTTTTTTGATGCCGCAGCACGGCTTGTTCTATTGCACAATCCGGATCGTGTCATTAAGCCAACCGAGGGAGACTATGAGCCGCCCGCCGTCGGACTTCCGGATACGCATTGCTACAACCTGTGGTACAACGGGCACGAGGTTCCGTTTGGCACGTTGTATCGCGGGGGCTGGTGCGCCGTGAAAGAAGGCTGGCAATATGGTTGCGGAGAGTTCGGTGCAGAGGGGCTTGATCCGGCCGAATTGATGATGCGCCGTTATCCTAAGGAATGGCTACCGAAAAAAGGGAATGAAGAAACGTGGACGCCTCTGTCTATTAAGCGCGCGCAAACTGGACAGTTTTACGGTTTCTTTTGTGACCGTCCGGATGCGTTTCAGGAATGGATTGATGTTAGTCGAGCTCATCAGGCATGGGCACTCCGAATGATGATTGAGGCATTTCGTCGTGATAATCGAATGGTTTCATTTGCCGTTCATCATTTTATTGATGCGTTTCCTGCGGGATGGATGAAGGCAATCGTGGATTGCGAACGGACTTTGAAGCCGGCTTATTTCACCTGCCGAGACGCATTAAAATCGCAACTCGTCAGCCTGCGGGGTGATCGCTGGAGCGGGTTTAGCAGTGAGGAGATCGATGTGGAGGTCTGGGTGTGTAATGACACACAGGATCCGATTGAAGGCTCTGTGGTGGCGTATCAGACACAGATGGCGGGGCGGGTATTGGAGTGCGGAGAGATTGCCGCAGATATGCGGCCAGTGAAGAGCATTTGTCAGGGTGCGCTTCGGGTGAGGCTTCCAGATGTCCGTGAGCGTGGAGAACTTGAGGTGTTTGCGGTACTGAAGAGCGCTGCAGGAAAGAGTCTCTCGTTCAATAGTTTTAAGATGCAGGTTTTCCCGCCGCTTCAGGTGGCGGAGCGAGCCTCCGTAGTGGTATTAGATGGAAACGGAGGCGCGGTTCATCGCCTTCTGAACGAGTTGGGTGTTGCGCCGTGCAAGGAAGCGGCCTGGCCGGCGGATGCGGTGATTTTCATCGGCGATATGGGGTTGTATGAGCAGAATCGCAAGGCGGTTGATCGGCACGTTCAGGCCGGCGGGACTGCTCTGTTTTACGGGGTTCCTCAAGGGTGCTGGAAGATTGGCCTGCACTCGTTGCAGATTCTACCCTGCGGGATGAATCCTCGAGTGTTTGTGTCGAGAAAAACCGGGCATCCGCTGGTTGATGGTTTTAGCCCTCGTGATTTCGGCTGGTGGTACAGCTCAGATGTTGATGCTATTGCCCCTTTGCTGAAGTTTTGCATTGCTCCGAATAGTTGGGACTCTGTGCTGAGCACGATTAATCCGACCGAAGGGCTTGGCGAGGCACGGCAATGGGCGGATGCCGACGCAGTTGCATCAGTTTCGTGGGGAAAAGGTAAAATTATTGTCTGTGAGTTAAAGCTTGATCATTGCTTGATGAATCCGGCAGGTCGCCTTTTGCTTGAACGGATGTTGCAAATTGCGCCCCAATCTGAGGGAAAATCACATGAAGTGATCTGATGTGCTGATATCTAATCGAGACTGCGAATATCTATATGACAAAAACAAAACCCCATCTTTTTTTTCGCCAGCCCTGTTCCGAAATACCACTTCACGCCATTCGGCCTGAGGGCTGGTTGCGCTCTTTTTTGCAAGGCCAGAAAGAGGGGTTGACCGGTCACCCGGAACATGCAGGCTACCCTTACAGCACCTACGGATGGAAAGCTGATGTCATGTCATACCCACTCGGTCTGGCCCTTGCGATACCTGGTGGCCCTAAAGGACCGATGATGTCGAATCCGTGGCAACTCGAAACCACACCGCTGCGGTTGCGTTTACCTGCCGTGCGTCTCAAGCACTGGGAATTAGAGAAGAGTCACACGCCCATTTTTCCCAGTCCCCTCCTGCGCGAGGAAGGCACCGAGGAAATTGAGTTGGTTCCTCTAGGCGCCACCACCTTGCGGCTGACCGTCTTTCCGGATTGCCAGCGCCATTTTTCGCGGTTTTAGGGGAAGAAGTTGAAAATGAAGTATCAGAAGAATCCGGACACTCGTTACCTGCCGCACTTTTAGACCGGTATTTGTAGCCAGAAAGGTAAAGATATATGACGATTGAGCAGATTAATTCCGTGAAGGGTGTTTTCACAAAACCACCCGATAATTTCTCGACCAGGATGACTACTGGGGCCTGCGTTATTGGGAACGGGGATTTGCTGGTGGCTGTCGGCGGAGAGTCTGACAACCTGACGCTCCGGCTTTCGAAGCTCGACTTTTGGCAGGCGATGGACGGAGAGAAACAGAGGGAACGGAATGACAGTGCCAGAGGAGGAGCCCGCGTTATCGGAACGCTAACGCTCGCAACACCATCGCTCAGTGACGCGTCCTATAGGCTTGAGCAGTGCATCCATGATGCAACCGCCCGCGGACAGTTTTCCAAAGGTCGGGTGGAGCTTTTTGTGACGTTATGGATACCTCGGGGTGAAAACGCGCTGGTGGTGGAACTGCAGGCCACGGGAAGAGAGGCCGTCGCGATTTCCCCTGCCTTTGAGATACAGCGCGGAAACGCGTCGGCGACAGAAAGCGGGTGTGCCGGCGAGATCGTCTGGCACGAACGGCGTTTTGAGAAAGAAAACCTTCTATGGAAAACCTGTGTTACGGTCGCGATGCGCTCTGCCAACGTCGGCCCGATCTGGATAGAACCCGGCCAGAAGCACACACTTGTACTGACGGTCGCAACGAACCACGAGACGGCGGACAATCGCCAACGGGCTGTGGCCATGGCCGTGTCGATGGATGATACCGGGCTGGAAGAAGCGCGAGGGCGGCACCTCGAATGGTGGAGTGACCTGTGGGATCGATGTGCGAAAATTCAAATCGGTGATACGTATCTTGAAGATAGCTATTATGGTTCGCACTATATCATGGCCTCGTGTTGCGGAAACAAGACGTTTCCTCCCGGGCTGTTTGCCTGGATCACAGACGACAATCCGGGGTGGGGTAGCGACTATCACGCCAACTACAATTTCCAGGCGCCTTGGTGGGGTGTGCTCACTTCAAATCTCGTTGAACTGGCCGACCCGTACGATCAGCCCATATTGGACTACGTACCTAGGATGAAGGCCTTCGCGAAACGGTTCCTGAACGTCAGAGGCGTCTACAGCAATGTCGGCTTTGGGCCGAAGGGACTGCATGTCTGCCATTCCATCACGCCGTATGATGGCGGCCTGAACTTTCTGGGGCAGAAATCCCACGCGTCGTTTCTGGCCGTCAACATGATCATGCGGTATTACCTGACGCAAGATCTAGACTATGCTAGACGATATGCATACCCGTACATTGTTGAAGTAATGAATTTCTGGGAGGACTATCTCGTTTGCGAAGATGGCCGTTACGTGACCCATAATGATTGCGTTTGCGAATGCGCCTTCTGGCATATGTTGCCGGATGACAGTGTCGAATTTCACCGGGCCAAGGACAAGAACCCACCGCTATCCCTTGGACTGATACGAATGGTGACCAGCGCTGCCATTGACATCAGCACGGCATTGGATGTGGACGCCCAACGGCAGGAGAAATGGAGGCATATATTGGCCCACATCAGTGACTTTCCGCTAACCAAAAGAGAAGGAAAGACGATGTTTGATGTCTGTGAAAACGGAGCCACCAGCCTTGAGGAGGTTAACATGTGCGGCATCCAGCATATTTATCCGTGCAATGCCATAGGCCTGTCATCTGACCCCGCGCTGGTGCGCGCGGGCGTCGACACCATTCTCTACAAGGATCTTTGGGATAATTATAATTCGTTCAGTACCATCTTTGCGGCGGCAGCACGTGTCGGCGTCGATCCAGATCTGATTTTGCAGAAAATGACGATAGTGACACAGAAATACATTCAGCCGAATTTTCTGTTTAACATGGGTGGTGGCGGAATAGAGAACTGCTCAGGGATTCCGGGTGGTCTGAACGAAATGTTGCTTCAAAGCCATGAAGGCTTCCTGCGACTTTTTCCCTGCTGGCCGAAGGATCGACCCGCCCGTTTCGAAGGTCTGCGAGCGCACGGCGCGTTTCTCGTTTCCGCAGAGTTGGTCGACGGTCGGATTCAATCTGTACGGATTGTCAGCGAGAAGGGACAAACGTGTAACATGGCTAATCCATGGCCCGACAAATCAGTGAGGGTGCTACGAACCGGCGAGAGGCACGAAACCATCAGCGGCAGCCACTTCAGTCTGACCACGGGCGCCGGAGAACGTCTTGAACTGACGGCCTTTACGACGATTTCATTTCCCGGTAGCTCTTTGGGCTCTGCCCATTGATCTTGTGGAAGGTGCGGCTGAAATAATAAGGGTCTTCAAATCCGCACAGCTTGGCAATCTGGTTGACGGGGAGATTTGTTTTTGTCAGGTAAAGTGCCGCTTGTTTGATTCGCATGGAGTTTAAATAGGCCACTGGGGTTTGCCCTGTGAAATCTTTAAATGTCCTGAAAAAATGCCCCTCGCTACATAGTAATTTTTTTGCCAGAGCGGCGATGGAAATATTTTCGTGGAAATGATCGCTCATGATTTGAACCGCCTGCTGGGCAGTGTCTTGAAACGGTCGCCTGCGGTCATTTAATTCCCGGAAAAACAGCCCGACGAGGGTCAATAGCATGCCGTCGAGTTCTGTTCCGGTCATAGTAAAGTTACGGATGGGAAGACTCCAGAATTCGACCAGTTTTTTTAAAAATACAGGAGAGTGTATCTTGTAAATAGTCTTTTTGTTTACACTAGGTAATTCGGCTCTAAAACCCAACCAAATCGTATCAAGCTCTTGCTCCGTATATTCGTAATGGTCAATTCCGGGAGGAACCAGAATTACAGCATCTATATCCATAAGGGATTTCTCGTTGGCATATAAATATCCCTTGCCCGATACAACGCCGGTAAATTCCCAGAAATCGTGGGCTGTAGACCTTTTTGAATTGTGGATTCCCCTGAATCGCTCGGCATATAAAGGTGTACAGGAAGAGGATCGTTCTACCGGAGCCCGAGCCCAAAGGTCGCTGTTGAAGTGCTCGATATGGGTTGTCGTCAACCAAGGTTTCATGCTCGCAGTATACGCGTGATGTCATGATTGTCCATCATGCAAAGCATTTCTGTTCATTTACATTTTGATGACCAGCTTCATACTTCTCAGGTAGTGAACAACAGACGAAAGCGAGTATATGAAGGCAGCATTTAAGACCTGTACAGGAACCGTTAATTTTAAAGAAATCATTTTACATCAGCTTAAGATGGACGAGATTCGTCTTAAGGTAGATGCGTGTGGTGTTTGCGGAACCGATCTGCATTTCGATCCGAATGCGACAGAGGAAGCCCAGTTCGGGCATGAGATTGCTGGGACGGTTCTGGAGATTGGTTCAGCAGTTACTAACGTCCAGTTAGGGGATCGTATAGTGCTCGACTCTGCAACACCGTGCGGAGTTTGTGCGCAATGCAAAAACGGACGGCAGGAACTGTGTACCGATATTAAGAGTATTTGGTTTGTTCCAAGCTTTGGTTTTGCTGAAGAAATGATCGCTCCGGCGATCAGTGCGGTTCCAAATCCTGGGCTTGATCCAGTGATTGCCTGTCTTTCAGAACCACTCGGGGTGGCAATTGATATGCATCGATTGGCTGAAATTGGACTCGGTAATCATGTCGTGGTTTCCGGGCTGGGTCCGATCGGGTTGATGGCGCTACGGCTTGCAAAACTGTCCGGTGCGGAAAAAATCTATGCATGTGACGTGTCCCGATCCAAAGTTCGCCTGCAGGCGGCGCTTGATTTTGGTGCAGATGAAATTATCGAAGTGGATAAAACGCCGTTGTCCAGTTACAATTTCGCTATAAAACCTGATCGATTTATGGTCAGTGCCCCGCCAGTCGTGCTTCCGGAAATGTTCAAAATCGCTGCGAAGGGCGCCATCATATCATACATAGGAATCAAATTTGGTGATGGTGCCGCGATCAGTTTTGATGCGAATGAATTTCATTTCAAAAAACTGCAGTTGAGGGCTTCATTTGCTTCTCCAGCAATGTTTACACCACAGGCGATTCGGCTACTGCAGTTGGGAATTGTGGATGGCGAGAGACTGGTGACGCAGCGGTTTACGTTGGATCGATTGGGTAAGGCGCTTGAGTGTGCACGCAATACAGAGGAATCGGTCAAAGTCGTCGTGACGCCCTGAGGACGTTTATCAATGGATATGACTCTCTATATTTCTCCGGATGGCGATGACTTCTGGTCTGGACTCTTGGCTGAGCCGAATACTGTTCGCACGGATGGTCCGCTTGCGACGTTGAGGGCTGCGAGGAACCGAATTCGGCATCTTATGCAGCCGCCGGTTTATCACAACGAATGCTGGGTGCCTCAGGGAAATCCCGGTTCTGTCACGGTTCAGTTGCGCGGTGGGGTTTACCCCCTCCCGGAGCCGCTCAATTTCGGTCCGGAGAATTCCACCCCAGTTCACTACACTGCATTTCCGGGGGAAAGGCCCATTCTTGACGGAGGGCAAAAGCTTACTGGGTGGAAGCTGGGTGAAGTGAATGGGGTTTCCTGCTGGATACTTGATTTGCCGGAAGTTGCGCGCGGGGAATGGTATTTCCATTCCCTTTTCGTGAACGGACGCCGCTGTCTGCGGCCTAGACTACCCAAAACCGACTGGTTCTGGATTGAGGATGTTCCCGGCAAAGGGTTAAAGGCTGAATTCCACGAAGGAAGCACAAGCTTTTTTGCGAAAAAGGGCGATATAAAAAACTGGAAGAACCTTACTGACACAGAAGTGGTGGTGGCGCATTTCTGGAATGACGAGCATATGCCGATTGTTGCATTCGATGAAGCGACCGGACTGGTCACCAGCAGCCGTCGCAGCATCTTCTGTCTCCGCGACGATATGCAGTTACATCTTAAGCCGCGCTTTGCCAAATACTATGTACAGAACATTTTTGAAGCGTTAATGGAGCCTGGTGAGTGGTATCTGGACCGTACGGAGGGTCGTCTTTATTATATTCCACTTAAAGGGGAAACGCCGGAAACGGCAGAAGTTTATGCGCCGCGTCTTACTCAATTGCTGACCGTGACGGGCGATGCGGCTACGGGACGGCAGGCTCAGAATATCCGGTTCACCGGACTTACCTTCCGCCACACCGATGCCGTTCTCCCACCCGGCGGCTGGGACCGGTGGGCCTGCAACGAGGGCGAGGGTATGCGCAGTTGGCCGAACGAAGGCAATTATGCATCGTCTCCTCAGGCGGCATTCAACATCCCGGGTGTAATCCGGTTTGAGACCGCCCGTGGTTGTTCCGTTGAGAATTGTGTTATCGAGCACACCGGCTGGTGTGCGGTGGAGATCAGTGACGGATGCAATGCGATCCGTGTCGTCGGTAATGAAATGCGTGATTTAGGGGCGGGCGGCGTGAAAATCAATGGGGCGTCTTTTGACGAGTCGAGAGTTCGCCGCACCGGTTATAATGTGATCACCGACAATTACATTCATCATGCGGGCCGGGTTTTTCATCAGGCGGTGGGTGTTTTTCTTCAGCACACGTTTGGCAATATTGTTGCTCACAACCACATCCATGACCTTTACTATACTGGAATTTCATGCGGATGGAGTTGGGGATTCGGAGAAAGCGTTTGCCGCGACAACCGCATTGAAAAGAATCATATCCATCACCTCGGGTTCGGCTGGCTGGGTGATATGGGCGGAATTTACACGCTGGGTGTTCAGCCCGGGACGGTCATTCGCGGTAATCTGATTCATGATGTGAAATGTTCCACTTATGGCGGATGGGGAATCTATCTGGATGAAGGCAGTTCCCATATTTTGGTGGAGGACAATATTACCTTTGATACCGCAACAGAAGGTCTTTTTGTGCACTTCGGACGTGAGAATACGGTGCGCAATAATATTTTCGCGGCAGGAGAAAGCGGGCAGGTCACGCTTGGCAAAACGTTGCCGGAGCAGATAGCTTTCACTTTTCAGCACAATATTGTGATCAGTGAAGGATCATCGCTTTTCAATAACCAGTATGCCAGCAATCTTCTGCAACCGGGGTACGCCTCGGATTACAACATTCTTTGGTCAACCGGCGGAGAAATCTGGAATAAAAACGGTCCTGAAGAAAAGGATCGGCTGAGCATGGATGCTCTGCACAGGGCGGGCCTTGATCGACACTCTTTCATCGCTGATCCGTGTTTCGCCGATTTCACGGCCCGCGATTTTACCATATTGCAGGGAAGCCCAGTCTTCGAACACGGCTTCAAACCGATCGATATGTCAGATGTCGGACCCAGAACGGGCCGACGGGAAAGCTGATGCCGCAGGCAATCTTTGAGGTTTTGAATAAGGAGAAGATGAATACAGGTAAACAGCGGATGTTGAATGCGTATCGGGGGATTTTTTCTGACCGTGTGGCGATTGCCCCTGAGTTCTGGTATTACTATCCAGCTAAAGTGCTGGGTGTTGATATGATTGAATTCCAGCGGGAAGTTCCGTTTCACGCTGCTCTGAAAACAACCTTTGCTAAATTCGGATGCGAGGGCTGGGGGATTGCCTTCTTTGAGCCGCACAATGATCTGGTCACAGTCAGTACGGAAGAAAAATATGCCGACAACGGCACGTTAGAGGTCAAAAGTGTGATCCATACATCGGCTGGAGAGTTGACGTCCAGGACGGTCTATTCAAAAGAGGAACCGTGCTGGGAAACTGAACGGCCAATCAAGGACTTGGAGAGAGACCTGCCCGCATGGGAAATTGCGACATTTGGAAATGATCCAGAAGATTTGATCATTGCGCCGGCGGTCAGGGCCTGGGAAGAGGTTGGCGACAGCTATCTGCTGGAAGGCTGGCTGGGTGTGCCGTTTTTTGATTTCTTTGCTGCAGCGCGGGAAGGAGCCTTCGAAGAGGCTATCTTTGATTTTATGAATTCTGATTTCACGGGGAAACTGCGGGAACTTCAGGCGAAGTATATTGAACAGATGCTGCGTCGCGTCGTTTATCTGTGCGAAAACACGCCGTTTGAAAGTTTTGTTCTCGGTTGTTCCTGGAGCTGTAATTCTCTGATCGGTCCGGTGATGTGGCGCGAATGGGATAAACCTGTTATCAAAGCGGTTGCTGATATGCTGCATCGGCACGGACGTCTTTTACATATCCATTTTCACGGGAAAGCGATGGAGACTGCTGCGGATTTTGCCGAAATCGGAATTGACTGCGTTTGTCCGTTTGAACGGCCATCGGGTGGTGACGTAGTCGGTCTCGCTGAATTGCTACAGATCGCGAAACAGTTGAACGGGCGGACGACGATGAACGGAAACGTTCACACCATTGAAACCCTCATTCGTGGCACGCCGCAGGATGTTCGCCGAGAAGTTGGGGAGATTCTGGAAGCGTTCGCAGGAAATCCAAGGGTGATTGTAGGATCCGGGGATCAGGTTGGGCGCGAGACCCCTGAAGAAAATTTGTATGCCATGATTGATGAAGCAATCCGACTGTCTCCGCAATGGCGCACTGCGGCAATGAATTGATAATCATGAGGAGTTTTTATGACCGGTAGAGAACGAATGTTGAAAACCTTGCGGTTCGAGCAACCAGACCGACCCCCCCATTTTGAAGTCATGTTTGAACTGGAAAAAGAGGCCTTTGGGCTGGAATTTCCGGATCGCAATCTGTGGGCCACCTGTTCGCCGGTTGAGAAGTCGAAGATGATTTCACAGTGCATGAACATCTATGAAAAAATCGTCGATCGCTATCAATGGGATGCGCTGGCGGTATTCTGGCCGTGGAGTGATCCGGATGGCGTGGTTGCTGCCAGAAAAACATTTGGTAGCGACATTCTGCTCGGCAGTATTGTCGGTCGTACCATCTGGTCAATTGAGCGCATCAGCGACTGGACTGAATTTGCGGTAACGCTGATGGAAGAGCCGGAGGAGATTCATCGGGGGGCTGCGGAAATGACGACTGTGGCCATTGAGAAATATGCCCGCCTAATTGATGCAGGGGCTGATTTCATCCATATCGTCAATGATGTGGCATTTAATGCTGGCCCCTTTGTTTCCCCGACGCAGTTTTCTGAGTTCATCACTCCCTACTTGAAGCAGCAGGTTGACTATATCAAGTCTCAGGGCGCTATTCCCTTTGTACACAGCGACGGGAATATTGATTCAATTCTGGATGATTATTTGTCGCTGGGCGCGGCCTGTTTTCAGTCTGTTGACCCTATGGCGGGCATGGATATCGCCGAGACGAAAAAACGTTGTTCCGGGAAAATGGCGCTGATGGGAAACGTTCAGTGCAATCTGCTGCAGGATGGCCCTTTGGATGCAATCCGGAAATCCACGCTCTATTGTCTGGAAAATGCTTCGCCCGACGGGGGTTATATTTTTAGCACGTCTAACACCATTTTCCCAGGCATGCCGCTGGAGCACTATGAGTATATGCTGGATGTTTTCCGCAACTTCTGCACGGGAAAGGAGACCCGTTTTGAATAAAACTAAAACAGCAATGATTTTGCCCCACACGCACTGGGATCGTGAATGGCGCTATCCGATTTGGCAAAACCGATGGCTGCTCGTCCGCTTCATGGATGAACTGCTGGAAATCCTGGAGAATGATCCGGAGTATCGCTGTTTTTTAATGGACGGTCATGTGGTTCCGATTCTCGATTATCTTGAAATCCGCCCTGAAAACCGGGAGCGGATCCGGAAGCAGACTGCGGCCGGGCGATTGCAGATTGGCCCCTGGTACACCCTGCCGGATTTATATCCGCTCGACGGTGAATGTCTGCTGCGCAATCTACTCAAAGGGATGCGGCTTTCTGCGGAATTCGGTTGTTCCACTAAGGTCGCCTATCATGCCTTTGGCTGGGGTCAGACCGCTCAGTTTCCTCAGATCTATTCTCAATTGGGGTTCACGCTTTTAATTGCAGCTAAAAAAGTGTCGGTCGAACGGGCTCCGCAAAATGAATTTATTTGGCAGGCCCCGGATGGCTCGGAGATTCTGACCACCCGTCTGGGTAAACAGTTCCGGGCAAACGGCTTTTTTTATGTGCACATTCCGCTGTTGTACGGGGTGCAGTATGAGAGTGACGCGTACCGCTTGAATTGGGAAAAGGCCGGACGGCTCATCCACTGGGCAACCTCCGGAATGTCTGGACAGGACTATTTTCGTCAAGATCGGGAGACCGGATATCACCCAGAGCAGATCGTGCCTGCTTTTACAGAAGCTTGGGAAAACATGGGCGAAACCGTATGTCCCGATACGCGACTGATCATGTATGGATCGGATTTTACCACGCCGAATCATTACGTCACACAAGTCGTTAAAGATGCAAATAATGCGTTCCAAGATTTGGAATTCAAAATGGTTCATCCAGACGAATACGCCGATGTGCTGAATGAGACGTTGGATAAGAGCCAGCTCAAAACGCTCACTGGGGAATTACGCGATGGTCCGTCCGCCGGATGCTCCGGTAATGCGCTGGCAACCCGAATGCCGCTAAAGCTGTTAAATAAGAAAGTTGAAAACCTGATTCTTCGTCAGGTGGAGCCGCTGGCCGCAATGCTTTATCTGCTGGGAGGGAACTATCCGGAAGGGTTTTTGCGCCGTGCATGGGATTATCTTCTGAAGGCGCATCCGCATGATTCGATCAACGGGGTGACGCAGGATAAGACCGTGGCCGATACGATGTACAGGTTGAATCAGGCGAAAGAAATCGGCGAGGTGCTGTGTTTGGAGGGTGCGACGGAGCTGGCGCGCCGGATCGACTTGTCGGCCGTTGATTCTCACAATCAGCTTTTGTTGCTGATCAATCCGCAGTCGCGGCCTGTTCGCGGCGTGGTTCGGGTTGATGTTGATACGCCGCAGGAACTTTGCGTGGCGGTGTTTGCGCTTGAAGAGGTTTCTGGAGAACGATTGACGGTGCAGCCTGTTTCGCGCGTTGCCCGCAAAACCCCGGTGAATGATTTTGATGCCCGGCCTTGGCCGTTTTATTCCGACCGTCACACGGTATTTGTGGATACGGGGGAAATCCCGGCAGGAGGGTATAAAGTGGTCAAGGTGGTTCCGACGGCTCGGTTTAATCGCGATGCCGACTGGTGGCCTCGTCAGCAGGAAAGCAGCGGACGGGAAATCTCCCGTGAGCCGCGCACGTTGGAAAATGAATTTCTGAAAGCATATGTGGAAGCTAATGGCACTGTGACGCTGACTGATAAAGTGAGCGGACGCGTGATGTGCGGACTCCTTGAGTTTGAGGATACCGGAGACACCGGCGATTACTGGGTACACTATAAACCCGCAGGAAATCGGCAGATATACAGTGCCGGACAGTCAGCGGATATCTGGCTGGAAGAAAATGGCGATCTGACGGCTACACTGGTGGTGAGGATTGGTTTGCGTGTTCCTGTCACGGCCGAGTTTGCGGAAAGTAAGCTGCAGGGATGCGGGCAGCGCAGTGATGCGGAAACGGTGATTTCCATTATATCCCGCCTGACACTCGATCGCGGAGCGAAGCAGTTGCGGGTGAAAACCACGGTTGAAAATCGTGCGGAAAATCATCGTCTGCGTGTGTTGATTCCCACGGGCATCGTGTCGGATTGCGCACACAGCGCGGGTCATTTCAATGTGGATTGCCGCGCCGCACGGCCGGAACACCGCGAGGACGGCAGTTCTTATCCTGAAATGCAGACGCTGCCGATGCAGCGGTTTGTCGATGTGTCGGATGGAAAGTCCGGTTGCGCCGTGGTCAGCAACAGCTTTACCGAATATCAATTCATGACAGATGAAAAGCGGACGCTGGCTTTTACCCTGTTCCGCAGCGTACGGAACCGGATCTGTTCCGAAGAACGCTGCACTGGCGATTTTCCGGAACAAAAAGGCGGGCAGTTGCTGGAGACCATGGAATTTTCCTATGCGGTTTATCCGCATGCCGGTGATTGGCAGCAGGGGCAAGTCTATGTCGAGGCCGACCGGTTGAACACGCAGACGATGTGTTTCCAGATCACACCGACCTCTGACGGAGCGCTTCTGGCATCGTCGTCTCTGTTCGCAGTGGAGTCAGACCGTCTTATTCTTTCCGGTGTGAAAAAGTCTGAAGATCGCGACAGTGTAGTGGTGCGGGTGTTTAATCCGTCGAATGAAACAGTGCAGGGCACACTAAGGGTTGGAGCCGGTTTTGATGCGGCCTATGAACTTAATATTAATGAAGAACGACTGAATGAAATCTCGGTAAAAGGACAGGCCGTCGAGGTTGTCGCGGAGGCTGGGAAAATTGTCACGCTGGAGCTGACGCGCGGCGGACAGTGCCCAGAATAAACAAAGTGGTAATAGAAATGGAAAGCAGAATGAAGAAAGCGGTTGTGGCGGGGCATATCTGTCTGGATGTGATTCCCGATTTGAGTGAGATGAATTTGAGTAAACCGGGCGATTTTTACATTCCCGGATCGTTGCGCACGGCTGGCAAAGCCAAGCTGAGCACCGGCGGGCCGGTCAGTAATACCGGACTTAATCTGACTAAGCTCGGGGTGGAGACTCTGCTGATGGGCAAGGTCGGGGCTGATGCCTTCGGTGAAATGGCGGCCATGCTGCTTGATAAGGAGTGGGGTATTCGCGACACGCTGGTTGTGGATGAGTTCGCCGAAACCAGCTACACCGTGGTGATCAATCCCAAAGGCTATGACCGCATGTTTGTCCACAACGCTGGCGCGAATAATTCGTTCTGCGCGGCGGATATTGATTACGAAAAAGTCGCCACCTGCGATCTGTTTCACTTTGGTTATCCGCCGCTGATGAAACGAATCATCGCCAACGCCGGAGCCGACCTGATTGAAATCTTCAAGAAAGTCCATGCGCTGGGTTTGACGACCTCGCTGGATATGTGTCTGCCCGATGTGTTCAACGATCAGACCGACTGGCCAACGATTTTTAAGGGACTTTGCCCGCATCTTGATTTTTACATGGGCAGTGCGGAGGAGACGCTTTTCATGTTGCACCGTGACCGTTATATGGCGCTGCGCAACGCGTCGGATCGCGACTTGCTCGATCAGTTTACCGGCGACATATTGCACGAGCTTTCCGGCGAGTTGCTGGCGATGGGCGTGCGTGTGGCCGTCATCAAATGCGGCCCGCGCGGCTACTATGTCCGCACGCCGGGCAAAGAGGTGCTGGAAACGATGGGTCGCGCTCGGCCGGGCAGTCTGGATGAGGTTGCGAATCAGGAGTTTTGGCATCCCGCCTTTTACTGTCCGGTTCCGCCGAATGCCACCGGTTCAGGCGATGCCTCTATCGCCGGGTTTATCAGCGCCTACTTGCGCGGACTCCCGTTGCTCGATTGCGTCATCACCGCCAATTGTACAGGCAGTGCCAGCGTTGAAAAGCCGGATGCACTCAGCGGCGTACCGGACTGGAATGGTGTGCAGGCGCGGATCAAGACGGTTCCGCGCGATCCTCTGACCGTGACCGGGAAGGGATGGAAAACGGATAAGGATCTGCCATTCCTGTGGATTGGTCCTTCACACAAGGCATAAGGGAACGTAATGGGCGTCGATATAAAAACATTGAAACAAGCCGCAGTGCAACAGGCGCAGGTTGCCTATCAGGATCTCTATGAGAGGGCCTTGCCGGGAAGCGGTGGCATTGAGGTCGAACGCATCGAAGTGGCGACCTTCAATTGTTCTGAAACTTTTGAGGAGTTTCAGCAGGTAGGTCTCGGTCTGGAAACGGTTGTAATTTTTCGCTCGGAAGACGGGCAGGGGCATACTGGCAAAGTACTGTTGAATCTGCCCGGCCAGCTGCTGCTGGAGCACGGGCACGTAGATACGATCGTGCTCAAAAAAGCTGCGAAAATTGCGCCGGGATTTGTGAAGCTATCAGCGCTGATCAATGGCTTCACAGGCATTAAAAAGTACAATTCGGACGCCTCGGTGGCGACTGATGCTGCTGGCAACGAAATCTATCTGTACCGTGACGGGGAATACGAAATTGTGCAGGCGGTTAACGGCATGGACGAATATCCGGCGGGTGATGATGTCGTCAAAGTTTTCCCCGGGAAATCAGAAACCTTCAAGGCGGTTTGTGGCGATGGCATTTTGTTCGCGGATACCGCGCAGGTGGTTTATTGCCCGCCCGGCGTGAATCCGGACGAGATTCCAGCAAAACTTCTTCCAATGGTTGGAAAAATCCGTGCTGAACAGGCGATTACGACGAAGCGGATGATTTATATGACGAAGGGTATGAACGTGCTGCTGGCGAAAAACACGCGCCACGCCTTTCTTGGCGGACAGCACGGATGTGTCTATTTGGAATTTTCAACGCCGTCGATGGATGAAGCGGATCGGTTCACAGACAAGCGGGTAATTCGGTAATGAAGAAAAAAACAGATATCAGCCTGAATTTGATGCCTGCATTTTTTGCCAAGCATATTGGAACCGCCTATGGCGAAAAGTATTATTTTAATCCCGCATATAGGGCGGAGATTGAGCGGGCGGAACAGCGATTTCTATTTAATGTTCTCGGTCAGTTCGGGGTTGGTAGTCAAGAGCCTCTGCCTTCAACCAATTTGTTCATTCAGCCGATTGATGTGATCAAGGCGACTCAGGGCGCAGCTATTCATTGTCCGGAGGATGCCACCTTTGAAACCCATGGACATCCGTGGGCTTGCAAGTCTGCCGATGAAATTCGCGCCATCTCAGCCAACGATGCGGCACAGCATCCGTTCGTTGATAAGCTATTGAAACAATACGGGGAACTACAGCGTCTCTATGGGGAACGCGCTGATATTTTCGGAATAAAATCCGGACAGATGGGAATCCACAGCCCGTATACGACGGCCCACCAATTGATGGGCGAGGAACTGTTCTTTTTAATGATTGATGATCCGGATGGAGTGAAACAGATTTTTACTAAGATTTTTGAAATTTATACGGCAGTTTTCTCGAGACTGGCGGGGCAGCTTAAGGTTGCGTATCCACAGCGGCTTCATATCGGCGATTGTTCGGCCTTCATGCTTTCAGATGAGCTCTATAAACAAATCGTTCTGCCGATGACTCGGGAAATTGCGGCAGGGTTTCAGTCTGTCTCCTATCACTCCTGCGGCGGATCGACGCACCTGCTGTCTGCTTTTTCGGAGCTTCCAACCCTGACTTCGATTGAGCTGGGCCCGGGAACCGATTTGACGCAGGCAGTAAAGCTCATGCCCGGCACGGCCATCTGTCCGCTAGCCGATCCGATGATTATCCGCAATGGACAGACGGAAGCCGTGCAGTCATTAATCAAATCAATGGTCGGGGCGACCTCGGAAGCCCCGGCGGCAACCGTCTGTGCCTGGTCTCTGGACAGGGAAACCCCAGTCTCAAATTTGGAAGAAATGTATTTAACGCTCGAGCAATGTGATGCAGGTGGCATAAGGCAAAACACTGCCGTATGAAAAACAAACCAATTGTGGTAGCCGCCGCAGGCTGGGGGAGCGAGGTTTTGGTTGCTGACAATATGAGGGTTGCCCATATATCGGGCGTAGAAATAGATCGGTTTGCGGATAACCGGGCTATTCAATGAGCCGACACGAGCGATGAGTTTTTGTTGCCGGAATGAGAAGAAAACTGGAGCTAAAAAAAGGGATCGCAATGAAGGTGATAAAATATTTGGCGGGTGCATGTGTGGTGCTAATAGGATTTTTTGCTGAAGGCGAGTCGGTGCCTGAAAACAAGATCATCGCAAAAGCGGATGCGAAGGGGAGTATGGCGACCCTAGTGAAATTGAGCGGGGTGAATGCCCTGATCGAGACGAATGTGGCCTCTGTGAAGTTCAATGTGATGGTGCCGAAGTCAGCGGTGAGTGGAGCAACGCAGACCACTTATAGCGAGATGGATGTCATCGGAATTCCGAGCAATACCAAAGTGGTGGGGTAGGTAAGATGTCACAGCTAATGAATAGTTTTGTTGTCTGTTCGGTTGCCGTGCTAGGAGTTCAGGCGGCCTCGGGTGAATTAACATCGACGATTACCGTTACGGATCTCAAGGGGACCTATACCATTCCCTATATTCAGTCTAGTCGGGATTATACCGTGGTTGTTGACTTCTCGGACCCAGCGGCTTCTGCGGCCAATCTGGATTTGTCGGCAAACGGCTTGCACCGTACCCAGCGGGTCGAAAAGAGCGCACCCTGCGCTGTATTTACTGCACTGCCTCCCGGTGAGTATACGCTTAAGACAGAGTGGTTAAATGTAACCGGCGAAAAATTGTCGGAAACGGTTGTAAATCGAATCGGCATCGGAGCCGTTTTGGTTGCCATCGGGGACAGTTTAACCGAGGGATATAACGGGAACGGTTTTATGCGGGAAAGTCTAGAGCTGAAAGCTTCGGATTTTCCGGTTGATGCGGTATCAAAAGATGGGCGGAATTTTCCTCAATATTCACCGACAACCTGGCAACATAAACCAACGGTCAATTGTTTCCAGAGCTGGATGACATCGCTGAATGATTTGCTGGCTGCGCAGTGGGGAATGCCGGTGTTCATTGCCAATGAGGGAATGGGCGGGTTTACATCTCAGGCTTATTTGGCGACTATGCAGAAGAATGCGATATGGAAGCAACGGATGCAGCAGTTGAAGCCGTCTGTTTGGCTGATTCATCTGGGTGTGAATGACGAGCGGCGGAAGGTGCCTCCGGAAGAGTTTTCTAAGAACATGAGAGCAATCGTTGATATTCTAATCAGCGAGTATAACGCCGATCCGTCAAATATCTATTTGGCTTATCCCAGCTATGATTATGCGCCATCCGCGGAATCGGTATTGCAGTCATATATTGCAGAAATCGATAAGATTATTGCAGAAACCGGGGCCAGTAAGGGGCCGGATTTTTTCACTGCATTTTCAAAGGACAAGGAAAAGTGGTACGGACGGGATCCGGTTCATCCCGGTTTAGAGGGGATCAATCTCATGGCGGAGCTTTGGACGAAAGCTTTGGCGGTAAAGTCCTCCGCTTTTATTCGCGAGCTTCGCAAAGGCAATCCGCAAACGATTGTCACCTACGGAACCAGTTTGACTGCTGGAGGAACCTGGGTGAAAGAGCTTCAGCGCGAATTGAATAAAAAGTTTCCCGGAAAAGCTGTGGTGATTAACAGCGGAGAAGGTGCTAAATGTTCGATCTGGGGGTTGGAAAATCTTCAACAGCGCGTACTGGATAAAAAACCGGATGTCGTTTTTATAGAGTTTTCGGTCAACGATGCATATCGCCCTTATAAAATGGTTCCGGCAGACGGGAAGAAGAATCTTGAAGTCATGATCGATAGGATACATGCGTCAAATCCGAGCTGCGAAATTATTCTGATGGTGATGAATCCTATGGTGGGTGTGAATGCAGAAAGACGCCCAGGACTGGAAGAGTTTAATGAGGTCTATCGGACTGTCGCCAGAGAGCGGGGCTTGCAGTTGATTGATCACTATCCAATCTGGGTGGAGATCTTTAATACAGATCGGCAGAGATTTGATTCGATGGTTCCTGACGGTGCCCACCCGGATGCAGAGGGCTGTCTTAAGGTTGTGGTACCCTCTATTTTTAAGGCAATCGGACTGTGAGGCGGTGCACCAAATCGTCGCGGAGTCTGGTGGCGCGCACCGGCATCTTATCGAGGGTCGTTCGCTCATGGATCCTCTGCTGGAGATGACTACGGATGGTATTCATCCGAAGGATAAAGGCTTTGCTCAAATTGCGGAGCGGCTTGACTCCAGATTGGCTACGCAGATTTTGGTGTCCGTAAGAGGGAAATAAAAAATGCGAAAACGAATACTATTATTGGGAGATTCCATACGAATGGGCTATCAGCCCTATGTGAAGGAATTGTTGAAAAATGAAGCGGATGTATGGGGGGCAGAGGAGAATTGCGCTTATTCTCTGTATACAGCGACGCGGCTAAGTTCGTGGCTCAAAGAATTCGGAGTGCCGGATTTGGTGCATTGGAATAATGGGTTGCACGATTTAGGGTGCAATTTAAGGAGAGGCCCAATCCAGTTTTCTACGGATAACTATGTGCGCAATTTAGAAGAAATTCATAAACAACTCCAAGCAACCGGAGCCAAGATAATCTGGGTAACCACGACTCCGGTTTCAAAAATTCCAACGCAAATTCCGTACTGGTCTTTCAATAATGAAGACGTGAAAAAATACAATAGGGTCGCATCAAATTTTGCGGAGACAAACGGCCTACGCGTGAATGATTTGTACGCGTTGCTCGAGGGAAGAGAAGAGTTTTTTTCAGAGGATCATATTCATTTAAATGAGTGTGGCAAGCAGGGCCTGGCACAGCAGGTGGCCGCGGTGCTAAGAGAAAATCTTGCGTATAATAATATGAAAACAAAAGTAGAGATCCAAAAAGACCGGATCCAGAATTATTCTTAATGGAAAGAGGACATCATGAAAAAAGTTAGTGCCGGGGTTATCGGATGCGGGAATATATCAAAGTTTCATTTTTCTGGGTTGGAGAAAGCTGGCGCGGAAATCAAGTGGGTCTGCGACCTTAATGAGGCGGTTACAAAACAGTATCAGGAAAAATTTGGCGCGCGATATACAGCCGACTTTATGGATATCATCAATGACCCGGCAGTTAATGTCGTAACGATCACTACGTTTTCCGGGCTGCATAAAAAAATCGCGCTGGCGGCTATTCAGGCGGGGAAAGCTGTAATTTGCGAAAAAACGCTGGCGCTGAATGCGGCTGATGCTTGGGAAATTACGCAGGCGGCTGAAAAAAGCGGAACCATTTTCTACACGTCTTATATGAAGCGGTATATTCCCGCTGTGCAAAAAGCCAAAGCACTTCTTCCAAACATTGGAAAACTTATCCAAGGGCATTTCAAGGGCTATCAATGTTGGGGGAACTTTTTCGAAATGGATGCAGCGCTGCTCCAGGCCTGGGGGATTCAGCCCGGAACAGAGTCTTGGGTGAAACGGAATATGGGGGGTGGAATCCTAACCTGTGGCGGCAGTCATATCCTCGACATGCTGCTGTTCTTTTTTGGGCGGCCGATAAAAGTTTTTGCAACCATGACGCACGTTGACTCATTGGATTTCGAATTGCAGAGCACTGCACTGTTTGAAACAGAATCTTGCCCCGTATTTTTTGACGTGATGGCCCATCCCTTGAATAAGATCGGGTTTTTGCGTGACGGGTGCGAAGAGGAATTCACGATCACTGGGGTGAATGGGCGACTCAAGATTTATAGTGCCCAATGGGATAATCCCCTGAATAAGGCATCCATGCTGAGATATTACAACAACGCAACCGGAGATGAGACGGAATTCAGGTTTGCTCCGGTTTCTCCATTTGACCTTGCGGTCGGGTGTTTTTGCCGGAATATCGCCGCAGGAGTTCAGGGAGAGCAGTCGCGGTGGACCGGCTATGAAGTGGATGAATTGATAGAGCACGTTACGTGTAGCGCGCAGTCTGGTCAGGCTGTTGATATTGTGTGGCGCCGCTGACTCGGCGGGGTTTTTAATTAGAAAGGACGGAAAATGCATTGGATTGACTGGAGTATTATTGGTTTGCTGGCGGGGTTGCTGGTATGGATGACGTTTTCGGCTCAAAAGTACTCCCGCAGTGTGGCCGATTTTCTTTCCGCTAACCGGTTGGCTGGACGCTATTTACTCACGGTGGCGGTCGGCATTGGAGGGGTCATTTCTTTCGTGGCAACCTGGGAGATGTTATACAACGCCGGCTTTCCTGCTCAGTGGTGGGGACTGATGGCAATGCCGCTTTCAACATTTTTAGCGCTGACCGGGTTCGTCACCTACCGCTACCGCCAGACGCGCTCCATGACGCTGGCGCAGTTTTTTGAACGGCGCTACAGCCGCCGGTTCCGTTTCGCGGCGGGGATTTTCGGCTGGCTCTCCGGTATCATTAATTTTGGTATTTTTCCGGCCGTCAGCTCCCGGGTGATGATCTATTTCTTTGGTCTGCCGGAGGCTTGGCATCTGGGCAGTCTTGCGGTGCCCATGTTTCCCACCGTCATGGCCATTTATCTTTCGGTGGCTCTGTTTATCGCACTCTCCGGCGGACAGATCACCATTATGCTCGCCGACTTTGTCACCGGCTGTTTCTCACTCATCGTCTTTCTGATCGTGGGGCTGTTTTTGCTCCATCATCTTTCCTGGAACGATCTGATCGCCGGTCTTCAGATGGCCCCGGAGGGTAAATCCATGATCAATCCTTTTAAAACGGGAAAAGCCGCTGATTTCAACATTTTCTATTTTTTAATCGGGCTATTTTCCATGATCTATATGCGAGGATCGTGGCAAGGTGGCAGCGGCTATGCCGGTGCGGGGAAAACCCCCCATGAATCCAAAATGGCCGGTATATTGGGGAGCTGGCGGTCGCATGCGCAGACGTTATGCATGTTGCTTATCCCGCTGGTGGCTTATGCCATATTACATCTGCCCAAATTTTTTGAGATGGCCCAGCCGATTCTGGCGCAGATTCAAGCGATTCAGGATCCTACGATCCGCTCGCAAATGACCGTTCCGTTATTTTTGTCCAACACCCTGCCGGTTGGGCTAATGGGGCTGTTTGGCGCGGCGCTTTTTGCCACAGCGGTCGGTTGCGATGATACCTCTATGCATTCATGGGGGTCGATTTTTATTCAGGATGTGGTGATGCCAATGCGAAAAAAACCGCTGGATGCCAAAACCCACCTGCTTTGGTTGCGGCTGTCCATTGTCGGGGTTGCCCTTTTCGGCTTCACCTTCAGCCTGCTTTTCCCGCTTAAAGATTTCATCTTCATGTTTTTTGCGGTGACGGGGGCGGTCTATCTTGCCGGTGCCGGTGCTGTGGTTCTTGGCGGACTCTACTGGAAGCGCGGCACAACGGCGGCGGCGTGGGTTGCCATGTTGCTTGGTGCCAGCCTTGCACTTGGCGGAATTACCTTACAGCAGCTTTGGCCGAACCAACTGGCTCCGCTGTTGATCGACCGTTTTCCAGAGAACGTCTGGCTGGCCGCGCATGCGGAAAAATTTCCGATAAACGGAACTTATATGAGCTTTATTGCGATGATTTCGGCTTCACTGAGCTATGTACTGGTTTCACTTCTAGGCCCACGAACTGACTTTGACATGGACTGGTTGCTTCACCGCGGAAAATATGCGGTGATACAGGATATGGCTCATGGCAA
>JBILEA010000030.1:0-16499 GCA_044352355.1 Pontiellaceae bacterium
TCAACGCCTTGAAACTTTCATCCTCAGCCAGAAGCTTTTTTCTAAGGTCTTGTGCTACTACATTAGTGAGGAATGCCTTGGGCCAGCGCTTACGCATCTCATTGTCGATGGCAATCCGCTCGTCCACCAGCTTGCCGAAGGTTGGATCGGATTTCATCAGTTTATCACGGAGCAGGGTTTCGGCTTCCATGCAGGCGGCGCGGGGGTCAGATGGGCTGTCTTTGCGTTCAGTCTGTTGTGCAAGCAGTTTCGCCTTTATGTCGTCGGCATTTTCGGCCGGGGTCGCCGCCCAGACGGTGATATTATCGAACGAAGCCGATTCGCCGCGAACCGGAAACCCGAAGTTGAGTTTTGGTACACCCACCTGTTCGTGCGTTCCGAGAACGAAAGTCTGCTTGTTTATATGTGCCAGCAGATCGTTGCCGCAGTATTCGACAATGATTGTGTACCAAACGCCAGGTTTAAAGGTGATGTTTTGCCGGGCCAGAGGCATCGTCAGGGATTTGGCATCTTTTTTGTCACGGTCTTTTGCAAGGCTGATGCCGTCCGGCGAGATGATAATGCGGGAATGATGGCCTTTGGCTTCATTGACGCTCAGCGAGAATCCTTCACTGCCATCGAGTTTAAAATCGAACTGCAGGATGGCATTTGTGAACGGGATGTTGGCACGAATAACTGACGCGTGGTGATCGGACTCCAATTCGCTGCCGGTGAGTACTCCATCGTCAATCTTCCATGCACCTTTGGCCACGGTCCAGTGATTGGTGTTGAGGACGGGCTCGGCAAATTTTTCTGAAAAGAGGATTTCACCTTTTTTTGTCATCCAAAGATCGGGGCCGCTGAAAGGGAGTAGGCCAGCTAAACTTATGGAACAAGGCAACAGGCTGAGACCGATTCGCAAGAACTGTTTATTCATGAGACATCTCCAACTCGGGTTAAACTGCTTTTGACTCGCAAAGGCTATTCTTCCGGCGTGGTGATGCCTAGCTGGAATTTAGGTAAAAGAAAATATATTTTCTTGGTGATTCCTGCTGGTGTGATGTTTCAAACGGTGGTAGTAAGCCCTTCGAAAAATCATGAAAGGCGAATGAGTACCACCCATATCCGTTCCGCGACACTGGAAGATCTTCCGGCGATTGAGGTTATAGAAAACAGCTGTTTTCCTGGCGACCGGCGCAGCAGTCGGCGCGCCCTGCGGCACAGCCTGAAAAGTTCATCGCAAAGCGTCTGGGTGGCCGTTGCCAGCCGAGGTGAAATCGCCGGGGCAATGACCCTTTACCATCATCCTTGCTCCATGCGCATTTTTTCCATTGCGGTCTTAGCCGGTTTCCGGGGTTGCGGTGCCGGAAGGCAGATGATGGATCATGCGTTAAAACTGGCACGGCGTGCGGGTTGTGCGGCTGTGACTCTGGAAGCGGACCAGCACGATCGCGTACTTACCGGCTGGTATGAAAAATTTGGCTTCCAAATCAAAAAAACATTACATGATTACCACTCGCCGGGAGCCCATGCCGTACGCATGCGGTTGACCCTGAAACCAGCGCTTAAAGGAGGGCGCGTTCGTGGCCGTTCGTAACCTGATTATTCTTAACAATCCAGCACATTGGACCTTTGACATCGAAGAAGTTGAAGTGGTCTCCGCCAAGGCTTATCTAACCGAAAGCCGTTACGCAGAAATGAAAAACGCGCGCGTTTTTAATCTTTGCCGCTCCTACCGCTACCAGTCGGTCGGTTACTACGTTTCTCTGTTGGCCGCCGCCCGGGATCATCGAGCCATTCCTAGTGTCACTACCATGCAGGACTTTCGTTCACAGACCATCATTCGAACTATTGCAGAGGATATTGACGAACTGATTCAGAAGACGTTTGCCAAAGTGACGGAAAAGGAATTCACGCTCTATATTTACTTCGGTCAGACCGTATCGCCCGAACATCGTTATGTGGGTCGCTCGCTTTACAACCTTTTTCAGGCTCCGCTGCTCAAAGTCAGTTTTGAGTTTGCCAAAAAGTGGCTGATTCAGCAAATCACACCGCTCTCACTCGGGCAGATTCCGGAAATTGATCAGACACACATCGCCGAATTTGCCCGCAACTATTTTTCACGCAAACGGTTTCATGATACGCGGATTCAGCAGTACGCTTACGATTTGGCTATCCTCGTAAACCCAGAGGAAAAAAGCGCCCCTTCATGCAGGCGGGCACTCAAAAAATTTGAAGAAGCCGCCGACGAACTCAACGTCTACACGGAATTTATTACCAGAGAGGATTATAGTCGTCTCAGCGAATTCGACGCACTTTTTATCCGCGAGACCACCTCGGTAAACCATCACACCTACCGGTTCGCACGCAAAGCCCACGCCGAAGGGTTGGTCGTGATTGATGACCCGTGGTCGATCATGCGTTGTGCCAATAAGGTGTATCTTGCTGAACGGCTGGCACAGGCCAAGCTACCGGCTCCGCGCACCGTTATTCTTCAAAAAGAATCCCTGAAAAGCAGTCCGGCGAGTTTGGGCGTCACCTTCCCCTGTGTGCTTAAACAGCCCGACAGTGCTTTCTCCAAGGGCGTGGTTAAAGCGGAGAACGAAGCGGATTTTCGTGAGAAGCTGGATAAGCTTTTCGAGAAATCCGACCTAATCATCGCGCAGGAATTTATGGCATCCGATTTTGACTGGCGCGTTGGTATTCTCGATCGCAAGCCGCTTTACGTTTGCAAATACTATATGGCACAGGGCCACTGGCAGATCTGCAACTGGGATGGGGAATCGGTCGGAGACCGCCGTTTCGGACGTAGTGAAACGTTGCGGGTCGAAGAGGCTCCGCCTGCGGTGGTACAAACCGCACTCAAAGCGGCTAATCTCATCGGCGATGGCTTTTACGGCGTGGACCTCAAGCAGATCGGCGATAAAGTTGTTGTGATCGAAGTCAACGACAACCCCAGCATTGATGCAGGGGTCGAAGACCTCGTCCTTAAAGATGACCTTTACCTGACCGTTATTCGATCGATTATTAACCGTATTGACGGCCCGCGGAAGTCATAGGCGGCTTTTTATCGTTTGCGTAACAGTATGGCGCGGGCGGACGGTGAGGTCAGACGGTTATTGAGTTTCAGCAGTTTGTCGTAGTCGCTGGGTGGGATGATGGCGGCATTGATCTGCGCCTGTTGTGTAATGATGATTTTACCGGGTTCAGCCCAAACCCTTACTTCGACAAATCCAGCTCCCGCCGGAAGTTCGGTATGGAACGATTCCGGGATAAGTGCCGGTTCCCAGCTTTTGGACAGAGTGATTTCATATCGGAAGGCGCTATGAATCGGTTTTTCTATGTAAAACGGACTTTCGCGTCGGCTGGCTTGAAGATTGAGCAAGTTGCCAAGTCCTTCGGGCAAGTTGAAATATAATTGATTTCCGTCGCGCGTCGCATAGCCGGGCAGGTTGGCGGCGAACTGGAGTTGACCCGGATGGGTGAATGAAGTTTGAAGCTCTCCGGATGCTTCGGCGGATTGTGAAACCTGACTAAGCAGTTCTTGATGAATTCTCCGCCGTTCCTCGGGGGTGAATTGAGTAAACTGTTTGTTGAATTTTTCGAATTCAATTCCTGAGAACCCCATTTTTTTAATCAGTGCAATCGTACCGGTTTCAGCGAGATTCATCGAAAGGACGGTTTCAGCCGCATCGATGAACTTGGCCTGTGGAATTTCGAGCTTGCCGGTTTTTAAGTCAATGGCGGGCTGGTTAGCATGGGCTAGTGTGCCGAGTTCGGCATATTGTCCGGTGTCGCCCAGATAAATCGTTTCTTTTTTATCGCTGGTAACGGCAACAAGGAGGGTATTAAAAAAGTTTTGTTGCAGAACGCTTGTCACCGGGGTGCTGAATCCTGCGGCACGCGGTAAATCAGAGGAGAGTATGAAGTGTGGATTGAGCCCGGCGGCATCGAGCAGAGCATAGAGCAGAACGGCGCGGTCGGTCGTATTGCCGTAGCCTTCGGCCAGCACTTGATCGGCCGGGGTAATGGCAGAGAGCGGCAGATCGGCAAAATTCGGTCCGGCTTCACGGATTGCACGGTCGACAAAATTGCGTAGGGTTGTGATTTTATCTGACCGGGTTTTGATACCTTTGGTTAACTCGCGGGCTTTTACGGCGGTGGCTTTATTTTCCCCGGTCGCTGCGATTAATGATTTTTCAACGACCGCTGCGTAGGCAGTTTGATTTCCACAGGAAAGCAGAAGCGAGGGTTTAAAGGTCCAGTCAGGGGGCAGGCGCTCTTCCTTTTTAATCATGTTCCGGTTCTGTGCGGACCACTCGTAAATGACCGTCCCATTGCCGCTTCGGTTGATCTGTCGCACGGCGCGCGGGTCGGGACTGCTGATTTTCATGTCCAGTTTGAAGGGCAGTTCAACACGCACGGTTTTGCTGACCAGTGGGTTGATATCCGAAAAATACTCGGCGGTAGAGAAAAAGGGCCGGTTGCGATGAATGCGGATAACGCGGTATTCAATGACACTACCGACTTCAACGCCGGGCAGGCTGGCGACCATGATTTTTTCCGCTGGATAGCGAGGTGCTTCGCCGGATCCTTTGGCATCCATAACATTGATTTCTGTTTTGGGATCAATGTATTTCATTTTGCCATCCGACGCGGTAACGGTGGCGCTGACAAGCTCTGTGTTTTGTATCGCAGGGTTGTACGTGAATTTTAGATCGGAGGCCTGCTTTTTTCCAGCATAGGTCAATATCTGTTGTTTAACGGTACGGTCTTCTTTCCAATTATTGGAATCGTAGAGTGTGTATTGAACCGTTTCGCTAAGTGTGGCGATGTCTGCTTCGGAGGGGAAACCCTTACGCTCAAGAATGACCCGCTTGCGGGCATTACGCTCGGAGGTTTTAAGATTTTGCTTTAAGGTTAGATACTGCGCGGGGCTGAACTCAACTGTGCACAACATAATATCGGCGCGGCTGACGAGCAGTTCGTTCGTGTTGGAAACGACCCGACGGATATAAAGCTCCGGTGTATCGACTGTTTCGTATTCGGGTAGCACGGCGGCATGCAGTCCGCTTCGACTGAGGTTGAGCCGGACGGTTTCCGTGATACCGCAGGTGAATCCTGTATTGAGTGGATAGCGGCGTTTTTCCAGACCGATACCGTCGCCTAGCACACGACCAAAAAGTCCGAAATGATTAATGAGCGTCGGCACCTGCAACAGTGCGACATCCGGTCCGGCGGCTAGTGCATCTTCAATTTCAAAACCTAGCGTGACGGAAAGTGGTACCGAGGTATCACGTACATTCTCAGGACGGATTTCGAGACGGGTGAGCCGCGCCGCACCGGCGGCTTGTTTCAGGCGTTCTTCGAAATACGGTGCACGTTCTTCAGGTTTGAGCGCGGCGAGTCGCCCGCGATACGACGTGTCGTTGATCCCGTTAAACGAGAAAATGGCGGTTGCCGTGACGGTACGGGCTTCATTGAGTGCGGCATCGATATCAATGGTGAGCAGATTTTTTTCAGGCGGGACGACCGGCGAGGTGTGTAACGTTTCTCCTTCGGGGCTGGCAACGAGATAGCTGCGGTCGGATAGGTATGCAGGAAGCAGATCGCGGGTATTTTCATTGGTGGCGTCCATCAGCTGCCAGCTGCCATCCTCATTACGGACGCCTGTAATGGCGTGGTTGAACCAGGGTTGCGGAACTTCCGGGTCTTTTTTCGGGCCGACATAGATGAGAACAGGGCAGGCGTCGAACCCAGCGAGGCGGAGCATGGAAACAAGCAGAGCCGCTTTGTCGCGGCAGACGCCGTAGCGGTTATCGAAGGTTAGTGAAACATCGTGTGGCTCATAGCCGGGGGCTTCGTCTTCGATGGTCAGACCCATGTAGCGGATATCCTGCGAGACAAACCGGAAAAGGGCCTCAATTTTTTTCTGCCGCTCCGTGATTCCTTCTGTCAGTTCACGAACTTTGTTTTTCATCGCCGGATTGACGTTATCGAGACGCGGCAGGGAGAGTTTCCAGTACCATTTTGAAAGGGACTCCCAGTCGGGGATCGTGCTGGCCAGCAACCGTTGTACGACCGTGTAGCTTTCCGGCATTTTGGGTTCTGCAAACATGCGCGGCACATTGCTCACTTCCCAGATGGTGCGAATGCGGTCGCCGGTTTTTTCTGTCCGGCGGGTAACGGTGCCTGGAATTTCATCTTTAAGTTCGATGCGTGCCAGCGGCAATGCGGCGGGGGCGTCGATCTCATACACGGCATGGAGGATCGGAAAGGTGTCTTCGAATGTAAAAAGATCGCCCCAGGTGTTGGGCACAACGGTTTTGGTCTGTTCGCTGGCAATGGTGTAACGGAGGACATCGCCGATTTGGAGGTCGGGCACAGTCAATTGGATCGTTTTTTGGTTCGGGTCGTAAATATTGGCTTCCATTTGACCTTGATTGATCGATTCGCGGCTTTGGGCCGCAAGATTCACCGCAATAAGACGACCGTCCGGCTTGCTGACCTCAGCCCGTACAAACCGCATGCTTCCGTAGGTCGTATTGTAGCCGATGACGATACTCGACTTTTCCTGCCGCCCTTTTTCGGTGAGGATTTTAAAGGCGACATCGGTGATATAGCGGTAGGTCCCATCGATTTCGTACCGAATACGGGTTTGATCCTCTACCAGCAGGATGTCTGCATCCTGATATTTAATATCCGAGCGAGCTGATGATATAAGCGTTTGGCGTGCAATCAATTCCGACGAAAGATCAAGTTGCGCAACGGCGAAGCCGGTGCTCAGGATAAAAAAGGCGATCAAAAGTTGTTTTTTCATAGGACTCCGTATTTTTACAGGGCGACATGCTAGCGGGAGTCACCGATCAATACAATCTCTGCCGGAATGCAAAAACGGGCTCGAATCCAGGCTTGCTCCGGAGGCTTGGCTCCGGTAACTTCCCCCGCTTTACGAAACGCGTCACCAGTCCATTCTGTTGTCTGATTGAAACGGTGCCGCAGTAACCTGAAACAGAGAAAGGAAGAACCATGGGGCTCTTCGGAACAGCTAAAAGCGTACTGGTGGTTGATACGGCCGCCGTACTTAGAACCAAAGGTATGCGCGGGCGTGTTGCGCCGCGTCAACAAATCCAACTCCTACGCGCATTGTCTCGCTTGGTGCAACGTGAAAAACTCAACGTCACCGCCGTGTTGGTTGGTGAGCCGCTTGATAAAGCACCGCACAACAAGGTGTTTGACCATATTCGCGTGCGTTACACCAAGTCGGAAGAAACGTTGAATAAAGAACTGTGCAAAGCACTTAGCCAAGCTGGCTCAGCCGGTGTATTGGTGACCGAAGATGTCGCGCTCGAAAATCGCGTCCTTCGTGCAGGAAAATCGACGTTGCGCGTTTCAACATTTCGTAAATTGCTGGACGACGGCGCCGAGCAGAACGAAAACAATAGCGGAAACAACAATCGCCCGCAGAACAATCGACGTGACCGTGATCGCGGCCGTGATCGTGACCGCGGTCCTCGCCCAAACCGTAACAATAATCCGCAACAGCAACAGCGTCCAGCGGATCAAGTTCAGGAACAGCGCGGCGGTGCCGACGATACCATCAGTCAGATGATTGATTTGGTGGAGTAAAGATTGGAGTGCTGGAATGTTGGAAGGTTGGAAGTTTGTATAGATAAATTTTCCAGTCTCTCAATATTCCATTATTCCATTTTTCCGTTCTCAAATGTCACTTTAGCGATATACGGTAGTTCCCGGTAGTGTTTATCGTAGTCGAGGCCGTAGCCAACCACAAAGACATCGTCGATTTGGAATCCCGTATAGTCGGCTTCCATTTCGACTGCGCGGTTGGCTTTTTTATCCAACAGTACGCAGGTGCGCACGGAGCGGACTCCGCGTTTCAGGAACAGGTCTTTTGCAAAGGTCAGCGTGCGCCCGCTATCTAAAATATCATCCACAATCACCACATCCGCACCGCGCAGGTCTTCATCGGTGTCGTGGGTGATCTGGACCGTTCCGCTTGATTTTGTGTCACTCCCGTAACTTGAGAGAGTTATGAAGTCAATGCGCGGGTGCAGATGGTGTTTTGCGAAGCCGCGTACGAGGTCGGCCAGAAAGATAAAACTACCGCGTAAAACACCCAGCATCACTAGATTTTCAGCCTCGCAGTTGCGAGCAATTTCATCAATCATCATTTGGACGCGCTGTTGAATCTGCTCGCCAGTAAACAGTACTTCACGAATATGGTGCGGTCTCATAAAATCTTTCTCCATTTATTGCAAGGACTCGACATTAGGTTTAAAGTGGCCCACATGGAACTCAAAATTCCCAGTGAGATTCTTAAGCTCGCCGACCGGTGCACCCGAGGACACCGTTGTTTGGCCGGTGAATTTTCTGAGCCGCAGGTTCAGCTGATCGGCCCCAAACGGTTTATTTGCCACGATCAGGAGCCGTGCGCCTATAAATTTCCTTTTGGAAGCAATTTTTTCTGTACCTGCCCCGTTCGACAGTCCATTTATAATATGTACGGGAAATAACGGTGCCGTACCGGCTTAGTTATTTGTCATTTGGAAAGATGATCGGTACATTCTCCTTGTCTTACCAATAACTAATAACCAATAACTAATGTCATGAATACTCGTACCCGTTTCGCTCCCAGTCCGACCGGCCACGTGCATATCGGAAATATGCGCGCCGCCATTTTTAACTGGCTCTATGCCCGCCATACCGGCGGACAGTTCCTGCTTCGCGTGGAAGACACCGACCGTGAGCGTTCGACTCCTGAAGCCATCAAGACGCTTCTTGAAGCGATGGATTGGCTCGGTCTTAATGTAGACGAAGAACCTCTATATCAATCCACCCGCATGGAAGCCCATCTCGCCGCCGCTGAAAAACTGCTGGCGACCGGCCACGCCTATAAAGAAGATAAGGGAGGTACCGGGCAGGGTGAGTGCATCATTTTTAAAATGCCCGGCACGGACATAGGATTCACCGACCTTGTCAAAGGCCCGCTCAAAAAGCCCGTCGCCGACATGGCTGACTTTGTTATCGTTCGATCCAATGGAACGCCGGTATTCCATCTGGCTAACGTTCTCGATGACATCGAACAAAAAATTACCCACGTCATTCGCGGCGACGACCATGTCGAAAACACTTTTCGCCACATTGCACTATATAAAGCGCTCGGCGCACCGGTTCCGCAGTTCGCCCATCTGCCGATGATCATCAATGCGCAGGGCAAACCTTATTCCAAGCGCGATGGCGACGCCTTTGTCGGCGACTTTCAGACCAAAGGCTTTTTCGGCGATGCACTCTTCAACTACCTCGCACTGCTCGGCTGGTCGCCCGGCGATGAACGCGAAGTGATGACCCGTCAGGAAATGATCGATGCGTTTGATCTCGTTACCGTTCGCTCCTCACCGGCGCAAATGGATTTGCGCAAACTGCTCTGGATGAACGGCGAATATATTCGAGCCATGCGTCCGGTCGAATTCGCCACCATGTGTCGCGAAGAGCTGAGAACGGTCCGTCTTGAAATCGGCGAAAACGCCGCCGCTATTTTTGCTCTGATGCAAGAACGGATAAAAATCCGTACCGACATCATTCCATCCATGACCTTCTTCTGTACGGACGAGTACGAATACGACGAAAAATCCGTTGAGAAAAAACTGACGAAGCCGGAAGTTTTCCAGACGCTGGGAAAAGTCGCCGGAATTCTTGAAGGTCTGGAACAGTTTGATGCCGAAACGGTCAACAAAGCGTTGCACGATTTTGTTGAGCAGGGCGGATTAAAATTCGGTGACGTCATGCCGCCGCTCCGTATCGCCGTCTCCGGTCAGCAGTCCGGCCCTGACCTAGCGCCGGTACTGGCAATACTGGGTAAAGACAACGTCCTCGCCCGCATCCGCAAAACCATCACCCGTTTCAGCTGATTTTTTCAATGTTCGGAAAGTCGGATTGTTAGGACCTAGCTCGAACAAACGGACATGCCCGGTTTTCGGAAAAGACTACAGGTGCTTCGAGAGCATATTGAAAAGACGCTCCAGACTTCCATTGGGAATCGTGGTGAGCCAACGTTCAAGTAAAGAGAACACCCTCCCACGGCACAAAGTAAAAACCGACCGCTCCGCCGCCGTTGGCGAAAGCGGCAGATTAGTGAAAATTAGTGGTCAAAACTCTCCCAGAAACCGAACTTCGCGTACCAGTTCGATGCCGAATTTTTCTTTAACGGCGTCGGCCATTTTCCCGCAAAGCTCCCAGACGTCCTGTGCGGTACAGCCGGGATCGGCGACGATGATATTGGCGTGTTTTTCGTAGAGTCGCGCTCCGCCGACGCGGAAAAGGTGTGCGCCGGCTTCCTGTAAAAAGAACCCGGCGGCTTTTCGTCGCTCGACCGCTGAAGTCGGTTCGATGTTACGAAAGACGCTTCCGGCGCACGGTTCTTTATGCCAGTCGGGGTGATGGTCTCTGCGGAACTGCATAATCCGGTCGCGCTCGGCCTGCATGATGGATTTTTCAGCAATCGGAAGTTCGAAGGTGGCGGAGAGGATGATTTCTCCGGTTTCTTTGAGCTTGGAGTGGCGGTAGGAAAATTCCAGTTCGTCGTGCAGAACGGTGCGGACTTTTCCGTCGAATCCGAGCCGTTCTACTGAAATTAGATGGTCGCCCATTTGTCGGCCGAAGGCCCCGGCGTTTCCGGTAATACCGCCGCCGACGGTTCCGGGGATGCCGGTGCAGTAGGAAAGATCTCCAATTTCATTTTCAATGGTGTACACGGCCAGATCGTCGAGCAGGGTGTCGCCGGAAACGGTGACACGGTTTCCGCTGGCTTTGATATCCGGTTTGTCAGAGCAGTAGCGGATCACAGCTTGATCTATCCCTTTATCGGAAACAATGAGGTTGGCTCCCTGGCCGATAATGAGAAACGGTTGTCCTGCTTTGTTGAGCAGCTGAACAATGGCCGGAAGCTGTTCGGCGCTTGCGCCTTCGATCAGGATCGGGCAGGGACCGCCGAGCCGAAAAGTCGTATAGTCGCGCAAGGAAACATTTTCGCTGACGCGCAACGAAGGAAAAAGAGTTTTGATTTCGGATGCCAATTTCATAAGAGGCGTGAACATTAGCCGCGAACCGAGACGAAGTCGAGCTGGGCTTCACGGATGTGAAGCAACGAAGTGGGTAGCGCAAAGAACACAAAAAATTAGGAGTCCGATGAAAGAACCCATTTCCATACAAATGTATGGAAATATTCTCTGGGTCTTAATTTGCAATCTTTACGCTCTTTTGTGGCCAAAATTTTGATTACTATTCGATTCCAATGTTTGGAAGATTACAACTTTGTTTTGCCGCCATGTTGACTGCCGGAATGCTTTTTGCCGGAGAGCCGGATGCCTCTATGCCGGTTACCAATGTGACGTTTGTGGCTTTCGATACCGAAACGACCGGCTTCAGCGCTAAAAACGACCGGATGGTTGAAATCGGCGCGGTCCGGTTTCGCGGTGATGGCGAGATTCTGGCCGTCACGAACTGGCTGATTAATCCGGAAGTGCCGGTGCCTTTTTACGCGACGGAGGTTCATGGTATTACAACCGAGATGGTAACTAATGCGCCAGTGTTTGCGTCCATCTGGCCGGAGTTCGCGGCGTTTTGCGATGGCAGTGTGCTGCTGGCGCATAATGCGACGTTTGATCTGGGTTTTTTGCGGGCTGAATTAAGTCGGGCAGGTATTGAGCCTCCCGCATTAATGGTAGGTAATACGTTGCCGCTTTTCCGGTGCTGGTTCCCGGAGGCGACCAGCCATTCGCTTGAACCACTTTCTTTATTTCTCGGCGTGCAGGGCGAGAGTTATCATCGTGCCGCGGCCGATTCATTTCATATTATAAATATTTTCATGATCGGTATAAAAACGCGTTCAACCATACCACTTGGAGTGCTGGAGCGTGATGCAGGTGGTTTTGAATGGCTGGATGGGAGGAAAAACGGATGCAGATGATTACCTCAAAAGATAATGCAAAACTCAAAGTGGTGCGTGACTTGATCCGCTCCAAGAAAGATCGGCAGGAATCTTCTTGTTTTGTGATCGAGGGGGTTCGGGCTCTTTCTGCTCTTGCGGATGGTTCGGCGCTTCCCCAGTACACGTTGAAGGAAATTTGGGTTTCAATGGATTCGCCCGGGCTGGCAAAGGATTTTTCAGGGCCCGTTTATGCGGTTGCACACGATGTGATGGAGCAGCTTTCCGATTGCCGCACCTCGCAAGGTATTCTCGGTGTGGTGAAATACATCCAGGCACCGCTGGTTATTAATCCGGAGCAAGGGAATTATTTGCTGGTCGACGGTCTGTCCGATCCCGGCAACCTCGGGACATTGATCCGTTCAGCGGTGGCATTCGGGTTCGACGGCGTTTTCCTGCACGGCGACACGGTGGAGGTTTTTAATCCGAAAACCGTGCGGGCAACCATGGGGGCGCTACCGTTTTCCAATCATTGGAAAACCGATGGAACCATTTTCCAATCATTGGAGAAAAACGGGTACGCAGTGATTTCAACCGTTATTCATGGCGGCGAACCCTTGCATAAAATGAAATTCGGCCCGAAAAATGTGCTGGTGATTGGTAATGAGGCGCACGGTGTTTCAGAGGAGGTTCAGCAGCGCGCTACGAGACATCTTTCGATTCCAATGTCTGGAAACGTGGAATCGCTTAACGCCGCGGTGGCCGGATCCATCTGTATGTCAAAGTTTTTTGAAGGTTTTGTTTTTTGAGCTTGAAAAACCGTAAAAATCCGGCAACATCATAGTTTATGTTATCATTCGGAGGAGTAAAAACTAATGGTATGGCGATAAAAGCCATCCTGATTTCAGGATGGCTTTTTTTATCGGCGCATACTCTTTATGCGCAGACAGTGTCTAATGTCAGTGCGCAGGCAACGAGTGTTCTGCTGTCGCGGGCCCGGGAAATTATGGCTGAGGGGTCGCCCGGCGTCCTGTTGCCTTATCTTCAGGAACTTCTGGTCCGATTGGAGGGAAATACCGCAGATGACGCGCAGGCTGCACGGGCTTTCTGCATGTACCAGATCGGGGTCAGCCATCTGCAACTCGAGCAGTATGCAGAGGCTGCAACCGCCTTCGAGACTTTTCTTAAGAGCTATCCGGAAGATTCTTCCGCTCCGACGGCCGCCTTGCTGACCGCAGAGGCGTACATCTTGCAGCAAAACTGGACTGCCGCCGAAAAAACAGTGCGGCCACTGCTCACCAACAAGAAGATGGATGAGTCTAAGCACCGGCTGATGGTTCGCCAGTTGCTTTCGGAGGCGTTATACCGTCAGCAGAAGTGGCAGGAAGCTACCGTCCCATTGCTGGAGGTGTTTAAGCTGGCGGAACGCGAGGCGGCCCGTAGCAGTGCCGCGCTGATGCTGAGTGTCTGTTATGCGAAAACAGGATCGTTTGAGAGTCTCTATAAATTTCTCCCGTACTGCGGGGAGTCGGTTCGGCAGGATGCCGGTCTGAATATGGCGTTGATCGAATCCGGGGATAAAAAAACCGCCGACGGGGCCTATCAGGAGGCGCTGAATCTCTATCGGATGGTTTTCATGAAGGACGAGCTGATCGGCCATTATGGGCGGCAGCTGAAGGACCTCGAGGCTTTTCTTGCAGTTTCGTTCGTTCAGCGCATCGGGGCAACCCGCAGCGCCTACGACGAGGCCCATCGGGCAAAACAGATCCAGCACGACCGCTTGGCGGCTCAGCTGAAAAGTGTCCGGGAGGGAAGCGATTACGGATGGGATATCGCGTTACGCATCGCCCGCTGTTACGCCGGACTGCAACGCAACTGGGTGGCTTATACCCTTTTCAACGATATTTACACCCGCGCTCCGCAGCATGTGCTGGCAGAGGAGAGCCGCTTTCAGGCCTTCATGCTGCTGCTGAACATGCCGCAGGAGCGGGCGGCGGCGGAAGCGGAGGGGCTGGCCTATCTGGAGCATTCTCCGGCTAAGAGCTATACCGATGAAGTGACGCTGAATCTGATGCAGCTGATGCTGATGGCCGGGCGGGTGGACGCGGCGCAGGCCATGGGAACCCGGGCCTTGACGCTGAAGCCGGACCACCGCTTCTTAGATCAGATCCGCTACCTCCTCACGTTTATTGATTTCCAAAAACAGGAATATCAAACGGCCCGAGACGGTTTTAAGGAGATACGAACCCGCTGGCCGACCGGACTTTATGCCGAGGCCTCTGAATACTGGTATGCTATGTGCCAGCTCTTTCTGGGACAGTTTGGCGAGGCGATCGCCTCTTTTGAAGCCTATCTTAAAAATCCTGCGTGGCCGAAAAAGTCATTTGATGAGGATGCTTCATATCGGCTAGGAATTGCTCAGTACGGAGCCGGAGACTACCAAGCGGCTGAATCAACCTTTTTCCGGTTTCTGGAGCTCTATCCGCTCAGTGTGCTTCGCTCGGAAGCCTTCAGTATGTTAGGCGACCTGCGCGGAGCAGAGGGTGATCTGGTGGCGGCTCTTGATTTTTACAAGAAGGGCCTGGATCAGGCCGCCACGATCGAACAGGTTAATTACGCCGTCTTTCAGACCGCCAAAGTGTATGAGTTGCAAAAGGATTTTCCATCCGTCATCCGCCTGATGGAGGGGTACCTTGCAGCCCAGGGAGAGAAGGGCAATTTCGCCGGCGCTGGCTTCTGGATGGGCAAGGCCTATAAGGCCATGAATCAGTACAGTAAGGCGATCTCGACGTACGTGGATACCGTGGTGCGGTTCGGCAATGCGCGTGAAAATGACGATGTGGATTTAATTCTGCGCGAGTTGATCAAGGAGCACCGCAGCGAGCAGGGGCAGGCGGCTCAGGCGGCGTTTATGAATACCCTGAATAATGCCCTGCGCCGGGCGGAAAGCCGCAAAGAAGAAACTCTGGCACTGCGGTTGCGCACACTCTTTGCCTATACGTCAGAGGGCCCGGCCCGCGAGCGCTATATCGCTCCGGTTCTTAAAACCGAAAATATTGAAAAATCCGGAGCCCTCACGTTATTGCTGATGGCCGAGGAGGCTTTTCTGCGCAAGCAATACGCTTTGGTCCATCAGGTCTACACCCATTTCACAACCGTCTTCACAGAGTCCGAAATTCTGGCTGATATCATGAATATCAAACTCCATGTGCTGGTTCGGGAGAAAAAATATCCGGAAGCCGTGACGCTGGCGGAGGAGATCACCAATCGTTTCGGATACCAGGCGCAGATCGGGCTGACCCGTAAGCTTAAAGCGGATGCTCTGCGACTTTCCAATCAGCTGGATGCTGCGGTTAAAACTTACAACGAACTTTTCGCCGTGCGCGAGTGGCGCGGGCCGCTCACCCCGGAGGCGCTCTACTGGATCGGTATCTGTCTCGAAACGCAAGGCAAGCACGGTGAAGCTTTTGCCTTCTTTCAGCGGGTCTATGTCCTTTATGAAGGCTATCCGGAATGGACGGCCAAGGCCTATGCTGGAAGTGTGCGAAGCTTGGAAAAACTGGGACGGCGCGAGGATATGATCCGTACTCTTCAGGAGATGCTTGCCAACGCAACGTTGACCACTACACCGGAGGGTAAAGAGGCCCGGATTCAACTCGATCGGCTGGTTCCGGCAGGAGGTAAAAAATGAAGAATTTCGTCTTAGCGGTTCTGTTGGCCGGCACTTCCGGGTTCCGTGCCGCCGCGGACATCAAGGCGGCCATTGTCTACGACCGGGGGGCCTCGGCGGAGGTTGTTAATCCCGTCGCCCGGGAGAATGCCGTTATGCTTCAGCAGGGCTCGTTGCCGTTTTCGCGGATCACCCGCATCGACTTTGATTTCGGGCCGGATCTGACACTTGAAAAATTCGCAGAGCAGTTCAAGGCGGGGTTGTTTAATGAGCTCAGCAAGAAGATCACCCCGGTTCTGGAAAAGACTGCTCCGTTTGCTGTTCTGCCGGGAAATTTAGAGGAATTTCTTATCTTGCAGATGAAGGTGCAGTTCTGGACCGGACAGTATTCTGAAGCGGCGGCCACCGCGGAAGTGCTTAAACGCCGAGCGTCGCCATCTGCCGGTCTGGGCGCATTGTATGCCGTGCTTGTTCTGATCGAGCAGGGTCGCACGGCAGATGCCGAGGCAGCCTTTAAAGCCATAGGACATCCTGAGTCGGTGTCCGCTCCGATGGACTTATTCATTCGCGCCCGGCTGGCTATGGCGGCCCGGGAGTACCGGGGGTCACTTCAGCTTCTGGCCCGGATTGTTGCCGGGCACAGTCGCGATCCGGAGTGGATGCCGGCGGCGACATTCTATGAGGGAGTGTCTTACAAACGAACCGGCTATCTCGAAGCCGCCGGAAACGTATCAAAAGAGCTGACAGAAAAATATCCCGGCGGGTACTGGTCGCGCCGGGCGGAGGAATTAAAGTGATCAATAACCGAGCAGGGAGAATCGACATGAAGAAAAATTATTGGATGGCAGGCCTGATGGGGTGTGTGCTCGCGGGCACTACGGCCACAGGCTGGGCTCAGAATGCGGC
>JBILEA010000031.1:0-16430 GCA_044352355.1 Pontiellaceae bacterium
CCCTTAAACCCGAAGTTATAAGCGAACTTCCACAGCAGCCGCTTGTCGGGCTCTGTCATCATCCGTTTCATCAGCGCGGCGCTCATACGTTCGTCTCCGCGCATTTCTTACGTTCCGCCAAAGCCTGCTCAACCTTCTTCTGATTCAGCAGGGACTTCCGTTTTTGTTTGCGGGCATTCAGCGCCGCATACACATCGTTGCCGAGAATTTCATCGACATTGACTTTGATGTTCGCCTTGAGCATTTCCTCGTCGGAAATTTCAGCCCCGTTGATCGGCGACTCTCCAACCTTTGGAAAAATAATGGCGGCGGCCGGGCAGATCCTCGCGCAGGCCGGACAGTTGTTCTTACAGCTCTGCGGATTCACCACACGGACTTTGCCGTCGGCATCTTTTTCGTAGACCCCGAACAGGCAGAATTCAAAACACTGTCCACAATTCGTACAGCGGGCTGCGTCGATAACCGGGAACCAGGCGGGGTCGGGAGGGGGAGGGTGTGGGAGTGTGGGGGTGTGGGAGTGTGGGGGTGTGGACGTGCGGAGATTTATAATTTCAGCATTCGATGGAAGAGGACTTCCTGCGAAGGCGAATAATGCACGAACAGCGCGGGGATGACAGGCATAGATGACGGGTGATTCCGCGGCGGCGATTTCTCCAAGGATTGGATCTTTCTCGGCGGCGGCTTTACAGAGATCTGAAACAGAAACCGCCTGACCGGACATAGCTAGGCTGTCCGCTTGGTCTGACTTGCTGAGCAGGCCGCGGGCGGAACACTGACAGATCAGAATAGATTTATTTACTGACATCGATCGCTACAAGCGTCCCTTTGTCGTTGCGGCAATAGATCATTCCGTTGGCCAGAACCGGCGGAGTCCAGCAGAGTTTTTCAAGGCCGGTCGCCACGGTCGAGATCACGTTGTATTTTTCCGGCGAGGCCTCGGCGATATGAAGTCCGCCTTCTTCATCCAGTACGATCAGTTTATCGCCGGCTGCAATCAGCGATCCAAAACCGATCGGCGCGCTCCACCGTTCGGAACCGTCTGCGGCGGAAATACAGCGCAAAAACCCTTTCCCTTTGGCCTGACCGTCGACACCGTAGATAAACCCGTCGATATAAATACTGCTACTGAAATGGGCTTTCAACAGACTGGTCTCCCATAGCAATTTCGGCTCACCGGCAGACAGGTCCAGCATGGCGCAGCCGCGGCCGTAACCGGAAGAAATAAAAATCCGGCCGTCAAGAATCAGCGGGTCGGAGCTATTGATATCGTGTTTGGTCGCCCAATTAAACGAACTGACCTTCCCGCCGGTTGCGGCATCAACCAGTTGCAGCCCGGTCGCTGAAAAAATTGCGGCAACCCGTTTACCTTGATGATCAAACACAACGGGCGAGGCGTAGCTGAAAACACCTTTGCTCTTCCAGGCCACCGCACCGGTTTCTTTTTTCAATGCTACGCCAGCCTCGCCGATATTGAGCAAAAGCAAATCCCCTTCGATGACGGCGGATGTCGAAACGCCCCACTTGATGTTTATGTTGCCGGTCTTTTCGAGCACATCGACTTTCCAGTTCACTTTGCCGGATTCTGCGTCCAGGCAAATGACCAGTCCTTCCTGACTGACCATATAAACGCGGGTTCCATCGACCACAGGAGTAGCACGCGGGCCTTTGAATTGCCCTGTTGTACAAGGATAAGAATAGCGCCAGATTTCCTCGCCGGTTCCGGCTGCGAGGCAATAAACCGTATCCTTACCCGTTTTTTCATCGCCGGATTCATGGCCTGCCGTATAGAGCCTGCCGTCTTTGACACTAACCGATGAATAGCCAGCCCCCAGCGCCTTCGTCCAAAGTTTTTTTGCGCCCTTTGGATTCCAGCCGGTTTCTTTTGAAATTCCGTTACTATCCGGACCGCGCCAAACGGGCCAGTCGTTGCAATAGGCACCGGCGGCGGTCGCCGCAACGATCAAACACAACATCCGTTTCTTCATCGCATCCTCCCGATTTGAATATTTCCTGCACTACCAGAACCAGTAAGCGCCGGTATGAACAGCATACCAGCCAAGCAATCCGTTGGTAACAGCGTGAGCCAGAACAGCGGCCCAGATATCGCGGGTTTTCACCATCAGCCAGGTGAACATCAGTCCGCAGAGAAAGCCCATCATCCATTCGTTATGTTCGAGCGCAAAGATCACCGCCACGAGAATACACATCTTCACATCCATACCGCCGATGTCTTTTTTGAAAAAGGGGCTGCCCTGCATCCAGCGGTAGAGAAAACCGCGGAACATGAATTCTTCAATCGCGCCGATCACCAGCGTGGTGCCGAGCATATGCACCCAGAAAAGCGGCCAGCCGGTAGTGCGCGGATCGTAATGATGAAGTCCGTTGGCCCCCATTTCGAGCGGTTCGCGCAGTTTCCCGAAGCGCATCATCTCTACAAAATAGCGTTCGTAAAACTCGCTGACCTTCGGAAAGGCGCTTTTGAAAAATTCCGACTCAAGCCCGACCCAGAAAACAAACACCAGCAGACCGACCGCCAGAGCCAGCGGAACATTTTTTAGTTTGGGCCGGGTGTACCAGCGCCACGGACGAAAAATAAAAAGCAGGATCAGTCCGCCGATTGTCTGATACAGGTAGCGCATACCGGACGGATCGCCGAGAACCGACATCATCAAAAGCCAGGCCAAGAAGGGAACCGTATGCGCCCAGACGGCTTTTGAATTTTCTTTATCCAGCTCGGGAGTCCAATCGACTTTGGGGTTTGCAGACATGAACCGAAGCTAGCGGAAACGTCGTTTTGCTAAAAGCAAAAACCCTGTCAGTTAATCACCATAATCGCCGCATTAAGCGCCCCGGCGAATGAAACCCAGAGAAAATACGGGAGTAATAACCACGCAGCCAAACGGCTCCGCTGACTGAACAGGCCGATGCAAAGAAGAATCAGAAACCACAGCAGAACCAGCGAGGCCATCGCCCAGTCCGGACGGTGCAGGCCGAAGAAAAGCGGACTCCAGACCGCGTTCATGAAAAGCTGCGTCCCCCAGACCGTGAACACGGCGCGCCGGTCTTCAGGTCTGCCGCGTATCCACGCGAGATATCCAGCCAGCCCGATGGTGGTGTAAAGAAACGTCCAGACCGGACCGAAAAGCCAGCTCGGCGGATTCCAAAGCGGCTTGTTGAGCGCTTCATACCAGCCGCCGGTCTGCACAAACACCGCGCCGAGCGACGGCAGAAACGCGATGATAATAAACAGCAGGAACGTTCCAAGCTTCTTCATGGCGGCAGACTATATCAACACCGCAGAATCCGGAAGCTGTTTTCTTCATGCAAGGCCGGCAGGATGCCGGCGATACGTACCGCAGGCATCCTGCCTGCCTTGACCCGCCTTTGAAAGCGACACTGGCTCGACCTTGTGCTACATTCTCACGTCATGCCGATCCTTCTGAAAAACCAAACCGCCGAAGAACTGCCCGGACTGCTGAACATTTCAGCCCGGCAGGCGCGCATGATTCAGGCCGCCGTCATCCGGAAAGGCAACCTGCCGGACGTGCAGGCCGAGATTTCGGAGAAGGCGCTGAAAGCTCTCCGTACCGCGACAGAGATTCCTCATCTGACGATGGTGGATAAGAAAATTTCGCCGCAGGACGGCTTCGCCAAATATCTGTTTCGCGGCGACGGCCCGGAACCGTTTGAAGCCGTCCGCATTCCGCTGCTGCACCGCGTCGACGATCAGAAATATATCGTCTGCGTCAGCTCGCAGGTCGGCTGTGCGATGGGCTGTTCGTTCTGCTACACCGGCAGAATGGGATTCATCCGCAACCTCTCCGCGTGGGAAATGGTCGATCAGGTACTCAAAATCCGCGACGACTCGGACCATCCGGTGCGCGGCGTGGTTTTCATGGGCATGGGCGAACCGTTCCTTAACTACAACGAAGTCATCCGCGCCGCACGCATTCTCTCCGAACCGTGCGGCGGGGCGATTTCCGCCAAAGCCATCACCATTTCGACGGCAGGAATCGTCCCCGCCATCCGGCGCTTCACGGCGGAGAAACAGCCGTTCCGGCTGGTCGTTTCGCTCACTTCCGCCGATCCGCAGAAACGGCACGAACTCATGCCGGTCGAAAAGTTGCATCCGACCGCCGAACTTATGGATGCTCTGCGCGAACGCCACGCCGTCACCGGCGAGCGGATCACGCTGGCGTGGACGATGATTGCCGGCGTCAACACCGGCGAAGAGGATGCCAAGCAACTGGCCGAACTGACGCACGGAATTCCCGTCATGCTCGATCTGATTGATGTGAATGATCCTGAAAGTCGAACGACCGTCCCGGTCGTTTCTCCGCCTTCGGCGGAACTGCCGGCTTGTCCGTCAAAGGAGGAAGGAGAAAGCAAGCGGGACGCTTGCTCTACTTTGAAATTCATCCCGCCCTCGCCGGAAGAATTGCACGCGTTCCGCGACGCCTTACGTCTCCACCTCGCCGCGCCCGTCGCCCGCCGTTACAGCGGCGGCAAAGATATCGGCGCCGCCTGCGGTTTGCTGGCTGGAAACCAAGCTGCCTCAGGAATGTTGGAATAAAAGGAATACTGGCTAAGGGGCGAATCGCCGCATATTGGAAGATGGCGGTGGCGTTTCGAATGGCATCACCAAACACGCCAGAGCTGTTTCCACTTTTTTAATCCGCGCTCACCTTAAACTACGACTGTTCATCAAGCGCGGGACGGCAGAGCGTGCAGTTGCAATCCCAGCGCATCAACGACTTTGAGGATCGTATCGAAGCTTGGGCTCCGTTCGCCGGACAGCGCTTTATAGAGACTTTCCCGCGACAAACCGGCATCGCGCGCGACCTGCGTCATCCCTTTCGCGCGGGTAATGTCGCCCAGCGCTTTGGCGATCAAGGAAGCATCGCCGTTTGCTTCCGCCCGCTGAGGGCCGCGAGCCTACAAACCCAATGTAGGCTGGGCGCCCTCCTTGTCCGCCGAAGGAGGCCCCGGCGAAAAACCATCAACACATTTTTCACGGTGGACTGGCCGCTTGTGGTCAGGCCTTGCTGTACCTCTTCTTTAGCAAATTCATCATGTACAAATTAATGTCCCATTGACTGGCCACAGGCTGACGGGTGAACGGAAGCTGAGGCATATAAGGAAACGGCCCAAACTCGGGCGCAAGGGTCAGGTCTTCACCCGATTGGCGGTGCGCTTCCACAATGCGATCCCACCAGCAAAGATAAACAGCCACCGTATCGGCCCACTCCGGTGATCGCGGGTCGTTGATCTGAGGCCCCTCTTGCCAGCCAACCCGGGCGTGAATATGATCCGCCCGTCCGATCGCCAGCGACACAGCATCCGCCTGATCTTCCAACATCGATTCCGAAACCGTGCACCAATGCGAAAAATCGGCTGTGATGCGTAAGTCCGAATAGGTTTCTAGAAATTTACGGGTAGTCTGGGCGCAAAAACTGAATTTCCCGCGGTGCGTTTCATGAATAATCTTTACCCCCGTTTTTAATTCCACTGAACGGGCGGCATCGATCACTCGCCGGTTTTGGTCAAACGAAAACCAATCGCGCCCTGTCTGAGAATTAATGAAAAGAGGCTCCAGCTCTGCCAGCCAGAGCAGCCGTTCGCTAAATTTTTCAACATGTCGGTCAGGGTCACTGTCAACCGTTTCCCAATGCTGTCCAATCCAGCCTAGCCCAGCCGCTTTAATAGCAGACACTACCCGCCGGGCAACCGGTTTGTCATCCAGCGACACCGAGGCTTCCACACCGTCATATCCAGCGGCGGCAACCTCCTCGCAGAACTGTTCAATAGGCCGCCCTGCATTTCCCCACAACGGACACATAAAACGAATTTCCATATTCACCCCTTTTTCGATCTACCATCCCTCTTTTTACATCAAGACCTGTCGATATGCGACTAAAAGCATAAGGTTTTACTCTGGACAACAGACAGAAGGTGATTCAATCTGAAATCAGTCTAACAGATTTAACAAAATCTCGGGGGGGCCTATGACAGAAACTCGGATCAAATGGCATAAATCACCGATCGAAAAAGAAGCGCTTAAGGAATTGACCCAGCGCAGTGATGCCGCTGGACTCAAACAAGCGGGAGGATTTTTACTAATTTACATAACCACCACCGCACTGGCGCTTTATTTCTTCAAACAACAACTCTGGCTCCCCATGGTTGCAACCTGCTATTTACACTCCTGCTTTGTTGGGTTTATGGGCATGGGTGCTGCGGTACACGAGCTGTCCCACTCCACCCCGTTTAAAACGAGATGGCTCAATGAATTTTTCTATCATCTATTCAGCTTTCTGACCTGGAACAACCCCGTCCACTTCCGCTACAGCCACCAGAAACATCATCACCTGACCGTATACCGCGGACTAGACAAGGAAGTGGTCATCGAACCGATCGCCCTCTCGCCCGCCGTCTTCCTGCGCTGGCTGACCTTTGACTACAAGTGGTTCTGGAAAATCATGAAGCCCAACTTTGCACATGTCTTGGGGCGGGGCGATATCGATTTCTTTTTCTGGAAACCTTTGTTTGAAAAAGGCGACGAAAAGCGGCAGCAGATGATCAACTGGGCGCGATGGGCGATGGCTGGGCATCTGACTCTTGTCGCTGTTTTTATTTATTTCAAGTTGTGGGTTCTGATTTATACCGTTACCTGCGGTTATTTTTTTGCGACCTTTCTCTTCATGGGGTGCGGATCCCTGCAACATTTAGGGTTGCGGCCCAACGTCCCTGACTGGCGCCTTTCCTGTCATACGTTGAAACTGAATCCTGTTCTATCGTTCCTGTACTGGCAGATGAACTATCATGTCGAACATCACATGTATGCAGCCGTCCCGTTTTTCAAGCTCCCTCGGCTACACGAGACCATCAAGGCTGACCTGCCGGAAGCGCTAGCCCCCGGAATGTTGTCCGGCCTGAAAAAACTGCTGGAAATACAAAAAGAGCAGCATAGAACGCCCGGTTACTGTTTTGAACCGACATTCCCGTCAACAGCGCTCCCTCCGAAACGAACCGAATAACATCTTGCACAAAGAAGACACGGCTTTTCAGGATTGCGAAGTCAGCACGAACCGTGAACACTCCCGCCGATTAATCCATGAATACTCAATCGGCAATCAGCAATCCTAAATCGGCAATCGAGCTAATGAGCCCCGCGGGCTCCGAGGCGGCGCTGGCGGCGGCGATTAACGCCGGCGCGGATTCCGTCTATTTCGGCGTTGGCAAACTCAATATGCGCGCCCGCTCCGCCGATCTGACTCCGGAAGACCTGCCGAAGATTGCCGACCTCTGCCGCGATGCCGGAGTAAAAAGTTATCTCGCGCTCAATACGATTGTTTATGATGACGAGATGGAGGAGATGCACGCGCTGTGCGACGCCGCCACGGCCGCCGGAGTTTCCGCCGTGATCGCTACCGACATCGCGACGATTGAATATGCCCGCGCAATCGGTCTGGAAGTGCATATTTCGGTGCAGGCCAACGTGACCAACTTCCAGGCCTTGGAATTTTATGCCCGCTACGCCGATACGGTGGTTCTGGCGCGCGAGCTGTCACTGGAACAGATTTCCAGTATCTGGAAAAAAGTTCAGGAGAAAAATCTGCGCGGCCCGTCCGGCGACCTGATCCGGCTGGAACTGTTCGCCCACGGCGCGCTGTGCGTCGCCGTCAGCGGTAAATGCTACATGAGCCTTTCTCAATACAACCACTCCGCCAACCGCGGGGCCTGCTTCCAGCCGTGCCGCCGCAGTTACCGCATTACCGACGAGGAAACCGGCGCGGAACTGGTGATCGACAATAAATATGTGATGTCACCGAAAGACATCTGCACCATCCAATATCTGGACAAAATCACCGCCGCCGGAATTTCGGTGCTGAAGATTGAAGGGCGCGGACGTTCCGCCGATTACGTCGAAGTGACGACGCGGGTTTACCGCGAAGCGCTCGACGCGCTGTCCGCCGGAACCTACACGCCGGAAAAATTTGATCCGTGGATTGCCGAACTCGGCAAGGTCTTCAACCGCGGATTCTGGCATGGCGGTTATTACTGCGGCACGAAACTCGGTGAATGGGCGGCCTGCGCCGATTCGCAGGCGACGGAGCAGCGCGATGAGGTCGGCGTACTCAGCAACTTTTTCGCCAAGACCAGCATCGCCGAATTTACCGTACGGCGCCACGCGATTAAAAACGGTGACTCGCTGTTACTCGAAGGGCCGACCACCGGCGCACTGCGGTTTACCGTCGAAAATCTGCGCGTCGGCGGCGAACCGGCCGACGAAGCACAACCCAACGACGTCGTCACGCTCGCCCTGCCCCGCAAAGCGCGCCGTCAGGACAAGGTGTTTCTGATTACTCCGCGATAGTACCCGGTACATCATAAATATTCGTATTAAAATCACAGAAACCAGAATGGAATTATGACCGTTCATGGTGAATCTTCACGGTGAACCGCGAAGACGCTAAGAAAGAAGACCTCTACATCTTACCTTTTACCTTTGCGTCTTTACGTCTTCGCGGTCAACTTTCCGAACGTTAAGGGGGTACAGTGTACTAGAGACTTTGGGATCTTACGCGCCGGTCACTTGAGATGGCAGACGACTTTCTGCACCTAATGGGTGCGGGTCCGTTTACCGAACTTGAATTTTCGCGGCGGCATCTTTAGAGATGATGTAGCGGCTTTCGCCTGCGGCGACAACCATGCTGGTGTCGCCGGGACGGTTTTTCATAACGTGTACCAGCGCACCGCTGAAAAGCCCCATTTCGAGCGTCTTGCGGTCACTGTTAGACAGGACCACGACATCGGCGCCCTGCGCAAAGTCACTGAGCGGATGAGCGCAGCAGATCCCCTGTCCGGCACGACGCCCGCACCGTTGCTGACGCCGGTTTTTAAAAAATCGTCTGAACATATTTATCCTTTGTTCCGCGAAATCAATTTAAGGGTAAAAGCGACCAAAACTCCCGCCAGCAGAATCCCGCCAATCCAACCCGATGACTGCGCGGGATGCGCAGCAAACGTGGCGAGCTGATAAAAAAGCGTCGCGAAACTCCAGGCCAACACCGTGAGATAGACAACGCTGAAGGCCATCCATTTCCAACCGGTTTCGCGATGAATGGCGGCGATAGCGGCAACGCACGGCGCATAAATGAGCACAAAGAGCAGATAGGCAAAGGCTCCGGCTTTGCCGTCGAATGCGGCGAGCATGGCGGAGGCGGGATCGGCACCGTTGGCACTGTAAAAAGTGTTCAGTGTGCCAACGACCAATTCTTTACCAAAAATGCCGGTGATGAGTCCCAGCGTAGCGGGCCAGTTGCCGGAAGTAATGCCCATGGGTTCAAACAGCGGCGTCACGGCACGACTGAACGCACTCAGAATCGAGTTTTCAGACGTTTCATTGCCGAAACTTCCGTCCGTGCCGATAGACCAGAGCACACTCAAAACCAGCACGAGGATCAAAATGATTTTCCCGGCGCGCAAAATAAATTCTTTGAGGCGTTCCCATGTGTGATGGAAAATAGCAATGGCGCGCGGCAGATGATACGGCGGCAGCTCCATCACAAAGGTGGTGGCCTCGCCTTTTAGAATGGTGCGCCGAAAAAGCAGTCCGCTCGCTACGGCCAGCAAGATGCCCGTGAGGTAGAGCGCAAAAATGACGGCACCACCGGTCTTCGGGAAAAAGATGCCTGCAAAAAGGGCATAAACCGGCAGGCGGGCGCCGCACGACATAAACGGATTCAGCAGAATGGTGAGCGTGCGGTCGCGTTGATTTTCGAGGGTTCGCGCCGCCATAATGCCGGGCACATTACAGCCAAAGCCGACCAGCATCGGAATAAATGCTTTGCCCGGCAGACCGATAGCCCGCAAACTCCGGTCCATGACAAAGGCCGCGCGCGCCATGTAGCCTGACTCCTCCAGCAGTGAGAGACAGAGGAACATAAAGAAAATCGGCGGAATGAACGTCGCAACCGTCTGAATGCCGCCGCCAAGTCCGTCGGCTAACAACACGTTCAGCCAGATCGGCGTGCCGAGGCCGGTGAGCCAGCCTCCGAATCCATCAACCAGCCACGCGCCAAGCAACGTATCGATCCAGCCGGTGATGGGGCCGGAAAAGGTAATGGTGACCGTAAACACCGCGTACATCACGGCCAGAAAAAGCGGAATGCCTAACGGACGGCTCAGGACAATCTGATCGATCGCGTCAGAAAAATTTTTGCGCAACTCACCGGTACGGCGCACCACATCCAGCGCGAGGCCGTGGACAAATCCGTAACGTCCGTCGGCCATGACAATCTCAATATCTTCGCCAATGTGCTTTTCAACTTTCGCGATTTCTTTCGCGAGCAGTTCATCACAGACACCGATCGTCAGCTCTTCGGCCACCGGATCGCGTTCAAGCAGTTTAATCGCTAACCAGCGGGCTGGCACAGAGACGCGCGCAGCGGCCGGTGTAACCGCAGGAATCAACTCAGCCAGCGCCTTTTCCACCTGCTCATCATAGGTCACATTCGTGGCACTTACCCGATGTGTCGCGGCGGCTTTTGCCACGGCGGCCTGCAGCTTATCTAAACCCTCTTTACGGGCCGCCACCATCGGAATAACCGGACAGTCCAAATGCCGCGCGAGATGTGCAACCTGCACTTCGATATGCCGCCGCTGCGCCAGATCCATCATATTGAGCACGATGACCAGCGGCACGCGCATTTCGAGCAGTTGAGCGGTGAGATAAAGTCCGCGCTCCACATTACGCGCATCCATGATATTCACCACGACATCCGGGTTTTCTTTAAGGATATAGTTGCGAGAAGCGTTTTCATCAGGCGACCCGGCAGAAAAAGAGTAAATTCCCGGCAGATCGACCACGCCGACTTTCGCCCCGTCGTATTGATACTCGCCTTCCAGGTGTTCAACCGTAACACCGGGCCAGTTTCCAACCCGTCCGCGCGAGCTGGTCAGTGCATTAAACAGCGTGGTTTTCCCGCAGTTAGGATTTCCCGCTAAAGCTATCGTGAATTGTTTCATTAATCCTCTAATTAAAATGAAATGATACGGATGAAACCCGCTCTTACGAGAACAAAATCTAAATAAAGAAGGGTCACCCCGAGTTCGGCAGTTGGGCGTCTTGAAATCCAGTTCGGGGAGGTTGATCTGGAGGAGCTTCAGGCGCACTTCGTCATCCGGCTGAACATCGGCGATGCGGCGGACTCAACCCTGCGGCTTTTCAGCCAACCAGATATGATGCCAGCGGCCGCGAGTTCCGCGCGCGCTGAAGCAGTTTCATTTCGCCGCCGTCGCCCGGAACAATTACTTGATCAATCACTACCCACGGGTTCATACATTCCGCCTTCTATTCCAGACGTTGCAACTTTTATGTTTCCAGGGCAGACGAAAGATCAGATTTTAAAATCGGCGTCCACCATGGGCATTGCCGCGCATTCTCTGCTGTTTGGGCATAGGCGGATTTTCCAGATAGAGCGCGTACCATTCTTCGCCGAGTCCAGCATTCGAAAAGGCGGCATCTTTATTATTTGAAAGCAGCTCCCAGTTGCCGGCGAGGGTCTTATCCCCGGTGATTTCTTTCGCCTTAACTAGAAGCATACGGGCTTTTTCGGACTCGCCCTGTTGCATATAGATCCAGGACATCAGTCCGTAAAGTAAGGTGCCGCGGCTTCCCCGGAACCATTTCACGCGGCTCTTGAAGGTTTTTTCGGCACCCGCCACATCCCCATTTTTATACTGACGGGCTATTTTCATGGCAACCGTTATGGGCTCCATCATAATCGGCCCGGTGAACAGTCCGGCCGTCGCCAGAAGTTTATCCACGGCAGCAAACTCCTTCAGTTGATATTGGAACTGCATGCGCATCGTGGCAATCTGCCGGCCCATCAGCGGGCTCCATTTTTTAAACGGTTCAAAACGATCGACAAAAACAAGCGCCTCCGCGATCAGTCCTTTTTGATCGCCTTCCAACTGACGCTGAATCTGTTTGATATTCCCGCCGGGCTTCGTTTGAAACATCTGAATCTTCCGGTTCATCTGTTTCTGGCCGTTCGCGAGCTTCTCTTGAAGTTCATTCTGAACTGCCGTGATTTTTTTCCGCGCAATAAACCCGATTAAGAACTGAGGGATGAGAAATCCGGCAAGCCCCCCGAAAATCTCCCCGCCCAACCCGACCTGATAAACTATACTGGCAGTAACCGCCGCGACACAAACAATCAACGAAATAAGCAACGACAACATGATTTTGACCCCTTCTGTTTAAAATTTATCCGCTGTACGCAAATCCCTTCACGTATGCACGGTTTGTCATAAAAGATCGGCATCGTACAACAAGCGGAAGAGAATGTCATCTCTGCGACGGCACCACTTTTGGGACGGTGGCAAACGACCTGAAAAGGAGGTAAAAAACCCGCCTGAAGGCGGAGCTACGTACCTTTCATGACGAATCAGGGTGAGGCGGCGTAATGCCCGTTACACCGACCGGCTAAAGCCGGGACTACATACCTTGTGAGCCGGATACTTAGGTATGTAGTTCAGGCTTCAGCTAAATTCAGGGCAATTAGCAGTCGGCTCTTGCGCAAGTTCCTGCTATACACGGCCCTCATTTTGAATTTTTAAGCTTCAAGCGGAATTGAACGGCTATGATTACAACCTCAAAAATCACCATGCGCTTCGGCAAAACGGCGCTTTTCGAAGACGTTTCGGTGAAGTTCGTCCCCGGCAACCGCTACGGTCTGATCGGGGCCAACGGCTCCGGCAAATCGACCTTCATGAAGATTCTGACCGGCCAGCTGGAGCCGAGCGAAGGAACGGTTACGATCGGTCCCGGCTGTACGCTCGGCTATCTCCGTCAGGATCACTCCGCTTTTGATGAATGCACCATTCTCGACACCGTTTGCATGGGAAATCCCAAGTTATGGGCGTTGCACTGCGAGCGCGAACTGCTCTACTCCAAAGACGATCTCACCGACGAGGAGCACGACCGTTGCAGTCACATCGAGCACGACTTCGGCGAAGCCGGCGGCTATACCATGGAATCCGAAGCGGCCACACTGCTGGTCGGCCTCGGCTTTACCGAAGATCTGTTCGGACAACCCATGACGGTACTGCAAGGCGGCTTTAAATTGCGCGTGCTGCTGGCCCAGGTTCTTTTCGGCAAGCCGGATCTGCTGCTGCTCGATGAGCCGACCAATCACTTGGACATGGAATCGATCGAGTGGCTGGTTGAGCTGCTCGAAAACTATAACGGCATGATCATTACGATTTCGCATGACCGCTTCTTCCTCAATCAGGTCTGCACGCACATCGCCGATCTGGATTTTCATGAGATTCGTCTGTTCCCCGGAAATTATGACGACTTCACCATCGCCAGCCTGGAAGCGCGCGAGCTGCAGGAAAAACAGAACCAGAAGGTCGAGCGGCAGGCGAACGACCTGAAGGCATTTATCTCCCGGTTCAGCTCCAACGCTTCAAAAGCCAAACAGGCCACCTCGCGCAAGAAAACGCTCGAAAAGCTGGAGGTTGTAAAAATCAAAGCCAGCAGCCGGGTATCGCCCTTCATCCGCTTTAAACCGAAAAAACGGCTGGGCGACAAAGTGATCGAGGCCGTGTCGGTTTCTAAATCGTACGACCAGCCGATTTTCAGCAATTTTTCCTGCACGATTCGTCCGGAGGAGCGCGTAGCCATTGTCGGTAAAAACGGGATCGGCAAAACAACACTGCTCAACGTTCTTTGCAATCAGCTGAAAAGCGATAGCGGACAGATTATTTTCGGCGAAACCGTTCAGGTCAGTCTGTTCCCGCAGGATGCCTCGTCTCTCCTGAATGCTGAAACTCCCGCGCTCGAATGGCTAGGAAAATTTTCCGACGCCGGAACTTCCGAAGTCGAGCTGCGGTCGTTCATGGGTAAAATGCTTTTCAAAGGACAGGATGTCCTGAAAAAAACGGGCGTACTCAGCGGCGGCGAAAAGGCCCGGCTGATTCTGGCAAAAATGATGCTGGAAGGCGGCAATGTACTGGCGCTGGACGAGCCGACCAATCACTTGGATTTGGAATCCATCGAAGAGCTGAACTACGGCCTCTCGCTCTTTCCCCACACGCTCATCTTTGTTTCGCATGACCACCGCTTCATCGCGACGCTGGCCACACGGATACTTGAAGTCACCCAAAACGGCATCACCGACTACCGCGGCACGCTGGACGAATTCGAAGCATGGAAAAAAGCGCAGAAGGCGAAGTAGAGGCGCGCCGGAATTTACCAGCGCCCTGCAACAAACCCCGCATTAGCTCAACTAGACCGATAAAAACAACTTTTCAGATGTCTTTTCAGTTAAAGCTGAATTCCAAAATAGTTTTTTGCGTTATTAAAGCTGATGTTTTCAACCATTTCACCAAGCAGATCCATATCCGACGGAATTTCACCATTCTCAACATCTCTGCCGATCAGGTTGCAGAGAATGCGACGGAAATATTCGTGACGCGGATAGGACAGGAAGCTGCGGCTGTCGGTCAGCATGCCGATAAAGCGGCTGAGCAGTCCAAGCGAGGACAGTGCGTTCATTTGCTTTTCCATCCCGTCTTTCTGGTCAAGGAACCACCAGCCGGAGCCGAACTGCATTTTACCAGGGCAAGAGCCATCCTGATAATTACCAATCATCGTCGCCATCAGTTCGTTGTCACACGGATTGATATTGTAGAGAATGGTTTTCGCCAGCTGATTTGAGCTGTCCAGCCGGTCGAGCAGTTTAATCAGTCCGGGACCTTGCCGGTAATCGGCAATCGAATCAAACCCGATATCGGGACCCAGAGCTTTAAACAATCGGCTGTTGTTATTACGAAACACACCGACATGAAACTGCTGGACCCAACCGCGGGCGTGGTTCATCTGCCCGATTTCATACAGGAACCCCGCTTCAAATTTTTCGCGATCGGACAGACTGATCTTCTCACCGGCCATGGCTTTTGCAAAAATCGCATTCAGTTCCGCCGACGATGCTTCCGCATCCGGAACATAGGCCACCCCATGGTCGGACAGCCGGCATCCGACCGAATGAAAAAACTCATGCCTTTTATCAATCGCCGTCAGCAAGTTTTCAAAATTCGTAATTTCCACTCTGGAAATCTGACTCAGATTTCCAATATATTTTTTCCACGAAGGGGAAAAAATCATTGCTTTATCCGGGCGAAACGTCGGCAGCACTTTGATTTCAAATCCGCTGGCGGCGATCTGCTGATGGTATTCGAGCGAATCGATCGGATCGTCGGTGGTGCAAACCAGTTTGACGTTCATCTTGCGCATCAGGTTGCGGGCGGAAAACTCCGGCGTGCGCAGTTGCGCCGTCGCGTTTTCAAAAATATCGTTCGCTGTATCTGGGCTCAGCAGTGTGTCGATGCCAAAATAGCGCTGCAATTCAAGATGCGTCCAGTGATAGAGCGGATTGCGGATCGTCTGCGGAACTGTTTCTGCCCACTTCTGAAATTTTTCACGCCAGGTCGCATCGCCGGTGCAATATTTTTCTGACACCCCGTTGGTACGCATCGCGCGCCATTTATAGTGGTCGCCGCCCAGCCAGATTTCGCCGAGATTATCGTACTGCTTGTCTTCCGCAATTTCTTTTGACGACAGATGGCAGTGATAATCATAAATCGGCATCTTCGCGGCGTGGTCGTGATAGAGCCGTTGCGCCGTTTTCGTTTGAAGCAAAAAATCCTGATCCATAAAAGGTTTCATGAGTTTTCTCCAAATTTTTCCCGGTACGCCCAAAGACCGAGGGCTGGATTGCTGATATAAAAAATCTCTTCGCCGTCCGGCATAGTGTTGAAGCCGTCCTTGAGTTTCTCGGGATTATAACGTGCAGCCATTTCCGCATACGGCACGGCGTTAAAGCCGACGGAGCGGACTTCGTCGAGCGTGACGCCCGGCCCGGGGCAGTAGGTGATGCTGAAGCGTCCTTCGGAGGAGCCGTGAATCAGATGAGCTGCCGCACTGAGATTGCTGCGCAGCTCTTCGTTTTCCTTCACCGCTTTCAGTGTGGCGGGCGTGCCGCGATAACCATACTTGCGGATCAGCTCGTCGATCTTGTGATCTTCACCGAATTCCTTCAGCGCCGGTGCCAGCACGATCAATTCGCCGCCATCAGCAATCGCCATGCGGGTGCGGTAAACGGCTTTGTTACCGAGCCAGGTGCTCTGAAATTCGTGCGGATCGAGATAGACGACCATCTTCTTCGGCTCGCGATCCAGCAGATTGATATTCACCTTGCGCGCCAGCTTGCAGGCTTCGTTGTAAACCTGGACATCGTCACCGGCATAAAAGCCGCGCATGTGCATTTTGCCGGCGGTATAATCCTGCTCCATGACGGTCAGAATATAGGTGATCGGCAGATCGCTCAGAAAAGTGTCCACCGCGTAGTTGAACAGGC
>JBILEA010000216.1:0-4886 GCA_044352355.1 Pontiellaceae bacterium
GAAAACTTCTCGGTTGAAATCAACGGCCACCCCCTCGACCTGACTGGCACAGAAGGCTGGATCGACATTGCTTTCCACCGGATCCGGATTCCATCTTCCTTTTTACAAAACGGCGTAAACGCCGTTTTGTTGAAAACCCGTTATACGGAAAAGAGTAACCTTGAAGTGATTTATCTGCTGGGTGAATTCGGCGTTCAGCTCAACGGAACCCGGCGTACGCTTGTGCCGTTGCCGGAGCGGCTGGAGACCGGCGATCTGTGTGCTCAGGGGCTGCCGTTTTATTCCGGCGCCGTTCGCTATCGCGTTCCGCTGCCGCAGGGCGCCCGCAAAATCCGTCTGCCTGAAATCGGGGGTGCTTGCGCAAAAGTGAACGGACGGATTCTCGGCTGGGATCCCTTTGAGGCGGAGGTATCCGGAGCGGAAGGATTTGCGGATGTGGAGGTGGTTCTGACGCGCCGCAATACCTTTGGCCCGCTTCACGATGCGGTCCGGGATCGGTATTGGGTCGGTCCGCAGCATTTTATTACCGAGGGTGAAGAGTGGATCGGTGATTGTGTATTTGAGCCGTCCGGACTGTTGAAGCCGGTCGGGATTGTGTGTGAGTGAACAGGAACTTAATGGAGGCGAGCGAGGTTCATGAAGAGATGCATTTATAGAAAATCTAGTCGGTTTACAGGAATTTGTGTCGTGGCGGGCATAATTATTTTTGCGTTTAGACTTTACGGGTTCTCGGTGACACTGGCGGGTATTGAAGGGCCGCTTGACCAACAGTTCATCAATCCGTCGAATACATATAAAATTTTTCATTACACGCACGCGCTCGATACCAACACGGTGCAGAATTTCTGTAAATATGGGGCCGGCGGCACATTGGCTTTTTTGGAAGCGTTTCTTTATGATCCTGTAAAGCGCGATCCGGCGCAAATAGCGTTCCGTGTCGGATATGCCCGGGAAAACGGGCTGGACGTATGGCTTGGAGATGATTTCGGATACCCGAGCGGCATGGCTGGCGGTCAGGTGGTGCAGGAGAATTCGTCTTATCAGGTGCGGGGCGTGTTCATGCTGACGGAAGAGGGGGCTTCCAGCCGGGAGGTGACCATTCAAGTTCCCTCCGATGCCGAGCGGATGCTCTGTGCGGTTCTTTATCCGGTCGATGGAGGTCAGCCTGACTTCAGCAAAGGCGAGATCTGTGAGGCGGGCCCCGCAGGTGTGAGTGTGACAGCACCTGACCGCCCTTGGAAACTTTGTGCGTTTGTCTTGAAGGTGAGGGACCGTAACACGCAGGCCCAAACAACGATGGCGCAGTTTAAGCATACCGGACAGTATCCGGATCTGATGAATCCTGATGCAATGCGCCGCTTTATTGAAATCATGCATGCGTGTCTTTGGGAAGGACTTGGGAATCAGGCTGGCGAGATCGAAGGTTTTTATTCCAATGAACCCAATCTGATGCAGCTGAACTGGGTGACAAATGATTTGTATGCCTGTGCGTCATGGACACCCGGACTGCCCGCAAAATTCAAAGAGATGCATGGTTATGATCCGCTGCCGGCCCTTGGTGCGCTTTATACGGGCGATGATCTGTTCTCCCGCCGGTTCCGGATTCATTACTATCAGACGGTTGCGGAGCTGATGAGTAGCAGCTTTAGCGGGCAGATCCGCAGCTGGTGTGCGAAACAGGGCGTCAAATCGGCCGGGCATCTGCTGCTGGAGGAGTATCTGATGCTGCATGTTCCGAATTACGGGGATTTGATGAAAGTTGCCGCTGAATTCGATGTTCCTGCCGTGGACATCGGATTGCCGGAGCCGGATAAGATGATGATGTGGAATTATCATTTCATGCGGATGTTCGGTTCCATCGCCGCCAGCAGGGGGTCGGATGAGGTGATCTGTCTGTTGGATCCGATCATCGGCGGATATGGAAGAAACCGGGTGTCTCCGGCTGTTCCCGTGCTGCGCAATGTAATCAATATGGGGTTTTTGCACGGGGTGAACCGTTTTTCAACCTATTGTCCACTTGACGCATATACCCCCGGACAGATCAAGGAGCTGAATGACTATACCGGCCGTATCGCTGCCTTGCTGCGCGGAGCCCGAATCGAAACGACGGTGGCACTCTATTACCCGATTTCTGAATATCAGTCGGCCTACAAACCCGTGTCGCAGCGCTGGCCGGCGATCCGGTCTCAATTCGAGCCTGAACAGAAAGCCTGGGACGACATACAGGTTTCGTTGCTGGATGCGGGAATCGGCTACCATCTGGTGAGTCCGGATGTGCTGGGACAGGCGCAGATCAGAGATGGAGTCCTGACCGCTGGTCGTATTGCGTGCCGTGTTTTGATCATGCCCCGGTTAACCATGATATCGCTGCCACTGCTTGAAAAGCTGCAGCAGTTTGAAGCAGCGGGAGGAAAAGTGATCTGGGTGGACTTGAAACCAGGAGCCGGGTTTTATGCCCATGAGGATGCCGGCGTGGTCGCCGCGCTCCAGAACATCACTCCGGTTTCGGCCGCGAATCTGACCGGTGAGATCGCAGTTCACCATGAGGCCGGGTTTGATGTAACGGTGTCGTCAGCTTCTTGCCGGGTTGATATGACCCGCTTCAGCCGTGGCGGGGCCAGGCTGTATTATCTGGTCAACCGAACCCTGTCGCCAGCTGATGTGAATGTTTCTGCTGTTCAGACCGGCGCGGTTCGTGTCTATGACCCGGTGGATGGAACGATTAAAGAGAAACAGTTGCCGGCCGCAATCACCATCGGCCCGTTGGCCAGTGTACTGCTGGTTCAACGAGAGCCGAACGCCGGCAGAACGGGAGATCGGTAGACGGCAGGACGCGATAGGTTTGATGAGGGGTACAATGAGAAAAAATTTAACTCTGTTCTGCGGTGCTGCGGCACCTTTGTTGTGGTGCGGCGCGGCAGTCGATCCGCCTAACTTTATTGTTATCCTGATCGATGATATGGGATGGGCGGACAGCTCAACCTACGGGTCGGACTATTATGAAACGCCCAATCTGACGAGACTGGCCAAAGAGGGAATGCTGTTCACCGATGCCTATGCGGCGGCACCACTGTGTTCGCCGACCCGGGCAAGCATCCTGTCCGGCCAGTATCCGGCCCGGTTGCGGATGACCGTGGCAATTACGTCCAAGGATGTGCCCGTGCCCAAAGCACTTCCCCCGGAAGGGGACAAGTATTGCGGTCTGGTGGAAAACAGGAATTATATGCCTTTGGAAATCATCACGCTGGCGGAGCGGCTGAAGGTCAGTGGCTACCAGACCGCCCATATCGGGAAGTGGCATCTCAGTCCTTCCGGCAAACAGTGGAAGGAAACCGGCGATCAATACAACGCTGAACATCAGGGTTTTGATTTTGTCATCGGTGGCGATCATCTGCCCGGACCGCCCGATTATTATTCGCCCTATAAAAACGGGATCCGCAACCTCTCTCCGAGACCGGCGGGCGAATATTTGAACGAGCGGCTCGCTCAGGAAAGCATTAAATGGATCACTTCCGTGAAGGATTCCGGAAAGCCCTTCTATCTGAACTTCTGGCATTATGCCGTTCACGGGCCGATCATCCCGAAAAAAGATCTCCTGCCGAAGTATGTCGGGCGCAGAGATCCGAAGAAGGATCAGCGCTGCCCGGAAATGGGGACGATGCTCGAAAGCATGGATCTCAGCATCGGAATCCTGCTCGACTGGCTGGATCAGCCCGAAAACCGCAGCGTGAAAGAAAATACGGTGATTCTGCTGACTTCGGATAACGGTGGCGTCATCCATAACGAAATCAACGGAAATCCGTGGACCAGCAACCGTCCGCTGCGCGGCGGCAAGGCCAATCTGTATGAAGGCGGCGTACGGGTTCCGTGGATTGTCCGCTGGCCCGGCAACATTCAGGCGGGAACCGTTTGCAAAACGCCGGTGCAGTCGGTGGATGTCTATCCGACGGTTCTGGAGATCGCCGGTCTGAAACCGTCGCCCGAAACCCTTCTCGACGGGCAGAGCTTTGTTCCGCTGCTGAAAGGCAAAACGATGGACCGCCAGCCGGTGTTCACCCACTTTCCGCATCTGTTCGGTATTCTGTGCGCTCCGTCGACTTCCGTGCGGGCGGGAGACTACAAGCTCATCCGGTATCATCATGCCGGTGAAAATGCGGCTTCACCTGCCTATGAGCTGTTCGATCTAAAACGGGATCCGTATGAGTCGGTCAATCTGGCGGGGTACATGCCGGACAAGGTTGCCGAGCTGGATCTCCTGATTGAACAGTTTCTGAAGAAAACCGATGCGCTGGTTCCTCTGCGGAATTCGGCGTTTGCGGGGAATCCGCAGACCCCGCGTTCAAATGCCCAGCAGGCGCCGGACCGGCCGCAGAGTCTTCGCCTTGCCGAAACGGAGATGGTTACCGGCGAGGCTGGCCGTCGTATCCTGCAGCTGACGGATGAGCGCAACCGCCCCTGCAAAACCCATGCGCTGGTTCTGGAAGGATCCGGTTGGGTGCGGACAGAAACCCGTCCGGACGGACGGGTGGAGGTGATCTGGGACACTCCGCCGGCAAACGCAGCGGCCCGGGTGCTTTTCGGGTGGTGCGGCGGAGCCACGGCTTTTGAAGTGAACGACTGGACCCACCTGCCCTGCGAACTGGTGATCCGGTCTGCTGCCGGAACGAATAAAAACTGAGGTACTATTGATATGAACGATCAGCTTAAAAGTGAGTCCATGCCCGAACGCCTTCCCATCCGTGAAAAAATCGCCTGGGGAACCGGCGGTTTCAGCGAGCAGCTTGCCTGCAACGGGTTGAACAATCTTTTTGTTCCCATCTATAACATCGGCTTGGGGCTCGACTCCGTGCTGATCGGCTGGGCCATTTCCATCCCCCGTTTTTTCG
>JBILEA010000217.1:0-4852 GCA_044352355.1 Pontiellaceae bacterium
TTGCTGCGCAGGCGGCAGGCCCCCGTGTGATGATTGCCAGCGGCGATGTGCTGCTTGAGGGGGAGACCGGGCCGATCCCGGATGCGGATGTGGTTTTGCTGGGGATGTGGACGACGCCGGAACAGGCCGCTCATTTCGGGGTGATGTTTTGCGACCGCGATAATCCCGGCAGGCTGATTAAGTTTTTGCAGAAGCCGTCTTCTGCGCGTACTCGCGAGCTTTCCCGCGAGCATCTTTTTCTGATTGATGTCGGTGTCTGGCTGTTGAGTGAGCGGGCTGTTCACTGTTTGATGGCCCGGTGCGGGCGGGACGAAGCGCGGCAGGGGTTTACCGGCGGTCTGCCGGAGACCTACGATCTGTACGGTGAGTGGGCGTTGCATCTCGGGGCCTCTCCTGAAAAGAGTGCTGCAGATATTTCTTCGCTTTCGGTGGCGGTTGTGCCGGTTGACGGTGGTGAATTTTACCATTTCGGACGGAGCGCGGATATTATTGAGTCGGCTTATGCCCTGCAAAATAAAGTGCTGGATCAAACCCGGCTGGGAGCGGTTCCTTCGCTGGGGCAGCCTCGGCAGTTTGTCCTGAACTCGGTTTTTGATGCGCGGCGAAGTTCGGCCAATGAGCAGCTTTGGATTGAAAATAGTTTTATTCCGCATAGCTGGGAGTTGAAGAGGCGGCATGTTCTGACGGGAATTCCGGAAAATGACTGGGGACTTTCGCTGGCAGAGGGACAGTGTCTGGATGTGGTGCCGCTGGATGGCGGCGGGCGGGCGGTCCGTTTTTACGGATTTGACGATCCGTCCCGCGGAGCACCCGGCGCGGAGGGGACCCTCTGGATGGGCCGTCCCGCAGCAGAGTGGTTCCGGGCGCGTGATCTTTCGTTTGAAGAGGCAGGCGTGGATGCGGCTGGGGATATCCAGACGGCTCCGCTGTTTCCGGTGATTGGAAAAGAAGAGCCGGACGGGACGTTTTTGCAGTGGCTGTTGTCGGAAAAGCCGGAGAGAAACCCGGCGTTTAAGGAGCGTTGGTTGCGCTCGGCGCGGCGCTCGGCGCGGGAGCTGGGCCAGCAGGCCGATCTCAAAGCGCTGTATGCGCAGCGGAAGGTTTTTTGTCATCGGGCTCTGCCGATTATGGCGCGGCATGGCGCGTCGAGTCTGTTTTATAAACTCGATATCAGTTCGACCGCTGCGGAATACGCACAGGCGGGGTTGCCGTTGATTCCTGAAGGGGAGATTAATTGGTGCGGCGACCGGATTCTGCCGATTCATGATCAGATGTTCCGCTCATCGGTGTTGCGATTGCGAGGGGATGCCGAGGCGTCCGAGACGTGCCGGAGGCGTTCGTTTGATCTGCTGGGCAATCTGTTCGTCGAACCGTTGTACGCGAAGCCGGTTACGCCGGTTTGTTCCGTGCTGGAGGATCAGATTGTTTGGGCCCGCAGTCCGGCCCGTATTGATTTGGCGGGGGGCTGGAGCGATACACCCCCATACTGCCTGGAGCACGGCGGGTCGGTGTTTAATATGGCGGTTAATTTGAACGGACAGCCGCCGATTCAGGTGTTTGTAAGATTCCTGCGGGAGCCGGAACTGGTTATCCGTTCGATCGATCTGGGGCTGAAAGAGGAGCTCAGGAGCTACGCCGATGTCGGCTGCTGGAGAGGGTTAGACTCCGGTTTTTCGATTGCGCGTGCAGCGTTTGCACTGGCCGGGTTTCATCCGGATTTCAACGGCGGACGGTTCGGCAGTCTCAAGGATCAGCTGGCCGCTTTCGGGGGTGGACTGGAGATCTCGCTGCTGGCGGCCCTGCCGAAAGGGTCGGGCATGGGGACCAGCAGTATCCTTGCCGGGACCTTGTTGGGTGGATTATCGGATTTTTGCGGACTCGGTTGGGATTGCATCGAAATCGCACGGCGGGTCAGTGCGCTGGAGCAGATGCTCGGTAGCGGTGGCGGCTGGCAGGATCAGTATGGCGGATTGCTGCGCGGGGCTAAGTTAATCGAGACGCGCCCCGGCCTTTCGCAGGATGCCGTTGTGCGCTGGACTCCGGGAGACTTTTTTGATGAGGCCGTACAGAGCGGGCGGATGCTCTTGTATTACACCGGGATTACGCGGGTGGCACATAATGTTCTAGGAGAAATTGTTCGTAATCTGTTCCTGAATCATGCCGGAGTGCTCGAGCGGATTGCGGCGATTGCCGAGAATGGACATCGTGCCTTTGCGGCGGTTCAGCGGTACGACTGGGTAGGCTTTGTCGAGGTGATCCGGAGGAGCTGGGAGCTCAATCAGGCACTGGATGCCGGGACGAATCCGCCTGAGGTGCAGGCGGTGCTTCGCAGGATTGAGGGAGAATATGCGGCCCTTAAGCTGGCAGGAGCCGGCGGCGGAGGTTACATGCTGATTCTTGCCGCTGATCGTGAGGCCTCTCAACGGATTCGACAACGGCTCTCTGATAATCCGCCGGGGTCTCGGGCCCGGTTTGTGGATTTGCAGCTTTCTTCGACCGGGTTGCAGGTTTCGCGGAGTTGAGACGCGGGGAGGGTGTGTGGGTGTGGGAGTTTTTGGTGAACTCTGAACCGTGAACTCTGAACTGTGAACTGTGACATTCGACTTAAGTCCCCTTTGTCGCGGTCAAACAGAAGTCAGGGGCAGGAGACAGTGGGCAGGAATCGGGAGTCAGAGGCCCTAACAATCACCAACAAACAACTAGCAACCAAACCCCAGTGAACCGCTGGGCACCGCGCCGGATCGGTGCGAGGGGTTGATGGGTTGTTAGTGGATACAATCTTTGGTTGCGGCGCTGCCTCGCTGGGTTTAGAGTACAGGCGTTTAGGAGATAAAAATGACTGCATTAGCTGAAAGAATTTATGATGAGGTGCTGGATCTACCCGCAGACCAGAGGCTTGGGTTGATTGATAAGTTACTGGAGAGTATTCATCCATCGATAACATTTATTCAGGAGGCTTGGGTAAAAGAGGCTGAGCAACGTTTGAAAATTTATCGGGAAGGAAAGGTTCAGTCGATACCCGGCGAAGAGGTGTTCCGCAGACTGCAGGACCGCTTAAGCAAATGAACTATCGTTTTCTTCCTCAGGCGGAGCGCGATCTCAGTGATGCTGTTGACTATTATGAAATGTGCCAGTCCGGGTTGGGCACCGAATTTCTCATCGAGATCCGCCAAACCATTGCTCGCATCTTGGAGTATCCCGACGGATGGACACAGGTTTCTGACAATGCTCGCCGAAGCCTGACCAATCGGTTCCCTTATGAAATTATCTATACGATCGAGAACGACTTTGTGCTTATTTTGACGATTGCCAATCAGCATCGGCACCCTGACTTCTGGAAAAACCGCTGAACTGAGTAATACGGAATCCATCTGAGTCGTATTGATCGGAATCCGGAAAAGATTTTTACCACCCGCTGCGCTAGAGAGACCTCCGAGGGGGTCAGAGTTGGGGATCAGAATAAACGGTACGGGCGATGCCAGAACCCCTGTGAACAGGGCTTGATTTAACGCGGAGAGCTCAACTTCAAATCAATTTTCAGGTGAACTCTCCACTCCAAATCTGCTCCGTTTATTGAGAGCGGCTCTCCGACTTACTCCGAAGCCTGCTCTAGCGCAGCGGGTGGTAAAAAATATTCATTAAGTTAATTTCGTATCAGACTTTTGACGTATGTCCCCTTTGTGTCTTTGTGTCTTTGCGTCTTCGCGGTTCACCGTGAAGATTCACCATGAACGGTTCACCGTGAGGGTTCACCATGAACGGTCAAACAGAAGTCAGGGGCAGAAGACAGAGATCAGCCTGCGGTGAGCGCAGTCGAACCGAGGTCGGAGGTCGGAGGTCGGAAGACGGAGGCCAGACCTTTGACTTTTCTGCCTGCGGCAGATCCGCCGGAGGCGGATGACTTTGAACCTTCAGACCTTTGACTCTACTCAAGACCGTGAACTCTGAACCGTGGATGGTAGAAAGTGGCAGGTAGGACGTAGGAAGTGGAACATCCAACATTCCACAACTCACAGGGCACAGAAATAAACGCGTCTAGCGTACGTGATATTGACAAAACACGTACTTTTTTATACGTTAGCTAAGGAGGTGAGGATATGACAGTAACAGCGTCTGTGTTACGGAAAGACATTTATCAGTTGCTCGATACGGTGCTGGCAACCGGCAAACCGCTGGAAGTTAAACGGAAAGCTGGCATGGTAAAGATTATTGCAGAGAAATCGTCGCCGAAGATGGCCCGGTTAAAGAAGCATGAGTGCATTCAAGGCGACCCCGAAGATCTGGTTCATTCCGACTGGTCCGGAGAATGGCGTCCGTGATCTATCTTGATACGCATGTTATGGTCTGGCTCTATGCCGGGGAAGCGGAGAGGTTTTCAAAAAGAGCGGTCGAGCTGATTGACCATAATGAGTTGCTGATTTCTCCTGTTGTGTTGCTAGAGTTGCAGTTTCTTAAGGAGATTAAGCGCATTACGGCGGATCCAATGCTGATGTACCAGACGCTGGAGGAAACGATCGGGCTTCAGTTATGCAGCATGGATTTTTCAAAGGTCGTTATCGGAGCGCTTTCCCAGTCCTGGACCCGTGATCCGTTCGACCGGCTGATTTCAGCTCAGGCATCCGTTCGCAACGCACTGCTGCTGACGAAAGACCGGACGATACGGAGACATTGTGCAATGGCCTGTTGGTAAAACGGGCGGGAGAGTGTGTGGGTGTGGGAGTTTTTGGTGAACTATAAACGATGAACGATGAACGATGAAACGGGGTCAGAGGACGGAGGACGGAACGTGTGGGTGAGTTTGATCAAAATGATTAAGGTCAGAATGATTTAAATTAAACACAAAGGCTCGAAG
>JBILEA010000218.1:0-4835 GCA_044352355.1 Pontiellaceae bacterium
CAATGGAGCGTCGAAGGACTGGTGCCTCATGGCGAAAAAGGCAGCTTTGATGAACGTTGGCGCGAGGGGCCGCAAGTCGTCAAATATGATGGAAAATTTTGGATGTTCTATGCGGGCAATGCCGCCACGGATCCGACGCGAAAACAATATCCCAAGCGGACAGGAGGCGGAACGCATGTCGGGCTCCTGGTCGCCGACAGCCCGGCCGGGCCGTGGAAACGCGCCGTGGAGGAACCGCTCTTCGGTCGATCCGACGATCCGAAAGACTGGGACTTTGACCAGGCCAACAACCCTTACCCCGTTTACTTCAAAGGCAAATGGTTCGTGTATTACAAGTCTCGCAACAGGACCTTGTCCGGCAGTTTTGACACCCTGCAAGGCGTCGCCGTGGCCGACAAGATTACCGGGCCCTATGTCAAATACGAGAACAACCCGATCTGCGATGGACACGGTTCCTTCGTATGGGCCTGGCGTGGAGGAATCGCCATGCAGCCTTTTGGAAACGGCGGGCACCTCATCCACTGGTCACCCGACGGTCTGCATTGGCACACGGTGGATGACCCGAGATCGCGCGGTGTGGCCACCCCCATTTTGAGTGCCCTTTATTTGCCCCACGATCCTTTGAGCGGAGAACCGGTCACCGACAAGGAACCGCACATTTTCTGGGGTCTGGAAACCGACCCGAAGAAGGAAGGCGGGGTCAACCGTTACAACATCATCCGATCAACAGTCGAATTCAACGAAGTGAACAAGAGCGCCGGTGGCCCTGCAAAACAGGATCTTAAATTAATGGATGTCAGTAATTAGAGGAAAAAGCAACCCCCTCCGACCCCGGCCCGCCGGTGACCCGGAACCTACCGCATGCGCTGGAGCGCCACTTCGCCCTTATGAAACATCCATCCTGCAAAGTAAAAAGGAGTAAAGTCATGAAAAACAACAAACTTGCGGTTCACCGCACCTGCGGGCCGCTGCCAAACTTCCATCTATATTCAACCGCCGCGCTTTTGCTGGCCGGTGCGGGAGCGGTTTCCGCAGAGGACACGCCCCCCCGTCCCAACATCATCGTCATCCTCGCCGACGACCTTGGCTGGGCGGACCTGTCGGGCTACGGCAGCACCTTTCACGAGTCACCCAATCTGGACCGTCTCTCCGACCAGGGCATGCGCTTCACTCAGGCCTATTCCAGCAGCCCCTACTGCTCGCCCGCGCGCGCGTCGCTTCTGACCGGACGGAATCCGGCGCGGCTGAAAATCACCGATTACATTCCCAGCAACGGCAAGAGCGGCAAGCTGCTGCCTGCGGAAATGAAGATGGAGCTGCCGCTGGAGGAGGTCACCATCGCTGAAATCCTGCGCGAGGCAGGTTACGCGACCTGGCACGTTGGCAAGTGGCACCTCGGCGACCTGGGCTACTATCCCGAGGACCAAGGCTTTCAGGTCAACATCGCGGGCAATCACAGCGGGGCGCCCCCGAGCTTCTTCTGGCCTTATGGCGATGAAGAGGGCGTGACGGTGGCGCGCCCGAAGGCGAGGGATGACAAGGTCGGCTATCACTACACACCGGTTCCGGGACTGCGCGCAGGCGGCAAGCCGGGCGAGCACCTCTGTGACCGCTTGACCAGCGAGGCGATCAACCTCATCGAGCATCGCCGCAAAGACGAGCCGTTCTTTCTCTATCTCTCCTACTACGATGTGCATGCGCCCATCATGGCGAAGCCCGAGCTGGTGAAGAAATATCAGGCCAAGGCGGCGGCTCTCGGTCTGCCATCCTTGCCCAACGCGCCTCGCTACACCGAGGACAACCGCGCTCACGGCGGCGCCACCCCCGAGCTGCTGGAACAGCAGGTGGCTCCGACTTACGCTGCGATGATCGAGACGATGGACACCAATGTCGGTCGCCTCATGGCGAAACTCGACGAACTCGGCATCGCTGACAACACGCTGATCCTCTTCACCAGCGACAACGGCGGCGTGAACAGCATCACCAGCAGCCGCCCGTTGCGTGGCGCCAAAGGCTGGCTCTACGAAGGCGGCGTGTGCGTGCCGTGGATCGTCAAATGGTCCGGAGTGACGAAGCCCGGCAGCACCAGCGATGTGCCGGTGATGAATACCGACATCCTGCCGACCGTGCTGGAAGCCAGCGGCCTGACGGCAAAACCGGACTTGCACAAGGACGGCATCAGCATCGTCCCGCTCCTCCGTGGCAGCAAAGAACCCGTGCATGAATCCCTTTTCTGGCACTTCCCGCACTATGGCAACCACGGCAGCGGCCCGTGCAGCAGCGTGCGCGCCGGTGACTGGAAACTCATCCATTGGATTGAGAGCGACAGCGTGGAGTTGTTCAACCTCGCCACGGATCTTTCCGAAAAGAACAACGTCGCCGCCCAGCATCCCGAAATCGCCAAAAACCTCCGCGAGCGCCTCGAAACCTGGCGCAAAGAAACCGATGCCAACATGCCGAGACCGAAGCCTGCCGGTCAGGCTGTCGTGCCCACCACTGCGGACGCTCAAGCCGATTTCGCTGTCGTTGCCAACGCCCGCGTCGAGAAGCTCGACACCGGCTATCGTCTTCGTGCCGAGCCGAAGCAAGCCGGTTTCGCGCTCAAGCGGCTCGAACAGCCGCTGACCGGCGCTATGACCTTCAAAGTCCGTTGCGCCAGCGCGCCCGGCCACGGCTTCCCCAAACATCACGAAAATGGGTTCCTCGTCCTCTGCGATGGCCCGGCAGCGAAAGACCAAATCCACGTTGGCGCTTTCTTCGGCGGCCAGAAGAACCTCGCCATCATCGAAGGCCCGCTGCAAGTCCCCAGCCGCACCGTGCAGCCTTTCACCGCCGCCGCGCAACCGCTGGAGTTGACCATCCATGTGGACCTCGCCAGCGGCCAGATCGTCCTCGAAGCCGGCGGTCAGCGCCTCGAAACGAAGCTGAAGCGCCAACTGCAACAAATCACCCATGTCGGCTACAGCAGCCTCAACGCCGTTACCGATTTCAGCAAATGGGAGCAGCAATGAAAACCACCCTCGTCCTCCTCACCGCCCTGCTGCTCGCACCGCTGCTCGCGCCGCTGGCGGGCCTGGCGTTGCCTGCGTTGGCAGAGACGCCAGACACCCGCCCTGAACCATTTCATCTCAGGTCGAAGACCGGCAGCAGTCTCGGCGACGCGATCCCTTTCTATTGGCAAGGTCAATATCACGTTTTCAATCTAAACGAGGGAACAGGAATAATATCGCACATCGTCAGCAGCGACCTGATCCACTGGAAGGATTTGCCGCCTGCCCTGTTGCCCTGCTCCGATCCCGCCGGCCCGGATGGACAGTTCTGCTGGAACGGCAGCGTCGTCGAACATGCCGACACGTTCTATTTTTTTTACACCGGCCAAAATCCCAAAGACCCGAAGAACGACCAGAAGGTGATGCTGGCGACGAGCAAGGACTTGATCTCTTGGGAAAAGCAGCCGGACCGCACCTTTTATCCCGAGGGCAAAATCTATTGGAGCAAGTCCATCAACGGGCCGATTCCCGGCATGCGTTATCACCATCAGTCGTTCCGCGACCCGGACGTTTTCTGGCATGAGGGCGAGAAACGATGGTGGATGCTCTTGCACGCGCTCACTGCCGAAGATCAGCTTCCCTGCATCGGCCTCTACACCTCGCCGGATTTGTTGAACTGGACGCCGCGCGCGCCGTTGGCCGAGTATCCCCCCACCGGGTTTTCGTTGGACGCCCCCCACGCCGCGCCGATCCAGGGCCGATGGTTCATCATCGCCGCCAACACATCTTACGTTTCGACTGAAAAGCCTGAAGGCCCGTATCCGCCGGGCATGAAGCTCTACGACAGCGGCGATCTGTTCGTACCGAAATCGCTGTTCGACGGCAAGCGACGCTTGATCTGGGGCTGGATTCGCGACTTGAAGGGAAACCGCGACAATGGCAAGGGAATGTGGGGAGGCACACTGTGTCTGCCCCGCGAGATTTTCACCGGGCCTTCGGGCCGGCTGTATTCCCGCCCCGCCAAGGAAATTACGGCTGCCTTCACCGAAACCGCGCTCGAGCTGGCCTCCGCTCCACCGCCCGACAGCATGACTGGGACTTGGAAATACGCGGACGGCAAACTCGTCTCCGGTCCGGAGGGCGGCGCGTGCCGTTTCAAGGTCCCCGACGACTACATGATGCAAGGCACCTTCAAGCTTGATCCTGCGGCGACTCTGACCGTCAGAATGCGGCGGCAGGAAGAAAACAACACCGGCTATCCGCTGGTCATCAATCCGCAGAAGCAGGAAGTAATCCTGAGCCGCGGGAAAAACCGCTTCGGGCGCGGCATCGAGCTCGATGCCGTCGAGCCCATCACGGTGCAAGCCTTTGTCCAGGGCTCGATCCTCGAGTGTTTCATCAACGGGAAGGAAGCCTTCACGTCCCGAGCCTATAATTATTCGCATGGCGACTTGAGCTTCGAGGTCGATGGCGGCGCGGCGGAAATCCTGGATCTGACCGTGAAAACCCTGCCGCAGAAAACAGGCCCTATGAACTAAAACTGAAGGAAATAAAATAATGAAGAACATGAGTAAAATGGTGATAACGGGATGTGCCGCTGTGTTTGCATTCGCAACAGTATGCAGTGGGATGGCACGGGTGGGGGAGGCTGATTACCCCGCCGCCGCGGTCGCCCTCGAGTGCGAGAATGCGGTCAACCCCTTCACCGATTCGCGCGCACCGAGGTTGTCATGGAAGCTCGACGATCAGCGGCAGGGCGCGGCGCAATCGGCGTTCCGCGTGCTCGTCGCGTCGAGTGAGGAAAAGCTCGCCGCCGACCAAGGCGACCTCTGGGACAGTGGCAAG
>JBILEA010000032.1:0-16255 GCA_044352355.1 Pontiellaceae bacterium
ATTTCCAGACGACGAAAAACACTGTGCCCTGCTGGCCATCACCACCCTGCGGGCGACCATTTCCGACTACCGGAAAAAGCACTGTCCGCCGGAAGCCTGCTCCTCGTGCGAAAAAGAGTGCAGTTCGCGCAAGGAAACCGCTCCGCCAGTTCAAGCAGGATCTAACGGACTCTCCGGGGTGAAACACAACATCGTGGTGCTCTCCGGAAAAGGCGGCGTCGGCAAGAGCACGGTCGCGGCCAATCTGGCCCTGTCGCTGGCGGCCAAAGGATTCAAGGTCGGATTGCTCGATGCCGACATTCACGGCCCCAGTATTCCCACCCTGTTCAATCAGGTCGGCACACACGCAGAACAGTTCGGCGACACCGTTGAGCCCGTGCGGGCCAGCGGTATCAAACTGATGTCTTCCGGTTTTATGCTCGAGCATCCCGATCAGGCCGTCATCATGCGCGGGCCGCTGAAAATGAAAGTTCTCGAACAAATGCTGCACGGCGTGAACTGGGGCGAGCTGGATTATTTGATCACCGACTGCCCGCCCGGAACCGGCGATGAGCCGCTCTCGGTCTGCCAGCTGATCGGCTCGCCGGACGGCGCGGTCATTGTCACCACACCGCAGGAGATCGCCGCCGCCGATGTGCGCAAGTCCGTTCAATTCTGCCGCAAACTTGATCTTCCAATCCTTGGAATCATCGAAAACATGAGCGGGTACACCTGCCCGAAATGCGGAGAAACCATCCACCTGTTCGGAAAAAACGGTGGATACAAGACTGCGGAAAAATACAACCTTGCGTTCCTTGGCCGCATTCCGATTGATCCGAACGTCGGCCTTTGCGGCGATGCCGGACACAGCTTTCTGCAAAAACACAGCGAATCCGCCGCCGCGCAGGCGTTTGAAACCGCAGTGGAGCAGATCGAGTTCGCATTACGGGAAAACAGGTCATGAGCAACCTGAAAATAACTGTACTGGTTGAAAACTGTGCGGGCGGACGAAATTTGCTGGCAGAGCACGGACTTTCGTTTTTGATCGAAAGCGAACGGGATAAAATTCTCTTCGATACCGGTCAGGGGCTGGCGTTGCGGCATAACACCGAGACGCTGAACGTCGATCTGAAAACGATCAATGCTGTCGTTTTGAGCCATGGACACTACGATCACACAGGAGGACTGACCTATGCGCTGAACGGCATGGACTGTCCGCGTCTCTACGTCCATCCGGAAGCCTTCTCATTGAAATATGCACTCAATCCGAGTGGCTCTGCCCGCGAGGTCGGCATGACGGCCGGCAACAAAATTACGGCAGGAGAACTCGCAGAGATTGTTTTTGTCGAAGAAAAAACAATGATTGCTCCTGGACTTTTTCTGACCGGACCGATTCCCAGAACCACCCGCTTTGAAGATACCGGCGGATCGTTTTTCAAAGACCCGGGGTGCCGGATTCCGGATGATCTTCCGGATGATCAGGCACTATTCACAGAAACAAAAAACGGCACCGCCGTAATTCTCGGCTGCGCCCATTCCGGGGTTATCAACACATTGCGCTATATCCAGACTCTCACGGATAACCGTCCGATCCATACCGTCATCGGCGGGATGCATCTGCTCAACGCCAGCCCGGAACGTATGAATAAAACCGTGGCTGAACTGCGCCGTTTTAATGTTCAACGGCTGATCCCCTGCCACTGCACCGGCTTCGCAGCGATAGTGCGCTTATGGAATGAATTCCCGGAAAAATGCGAAACGTGCCCGTCCGGTACAGTCATACAAATCGAGGATTGATATGAGCTATGTATTCGGTCCAGTTCCATCCCGCAGGCTCGGGCGTTCGCTCGGAGTTGATCTGGTTCCGTTTAAAACCTGCTCCTATGATTGCATCTACTGCCAGCTTGGACGCACCACCTGTAAAACCGTCGAACGGCGCGAATGGGTTCCGCTGGATACCGTGATTGAGGATTTGCAGGCGAAACTGGCGTTAAAGCCGGATTGGATCACGCTCAGCGGTTCGGGTGAACCGACCCTGTATTCACGGCTCGACGAACTGATTGACCGCATTCATTCCATTACAAAAGTTCCGGTGGCCGTCCTGACCAACGGGTCGTTACTCTGGAAGAAAGAAGTACGGGCGCAATTACTGAACGCCGATCTGGTGATTCCCTCGCTGGATGCCGGAAGTCAGACTGTATTTGATGCCATGAACCGGCCCGCACCGGAAATCACGTTTGCCAAGATGCTGGAAGGACTGGTTCGCTTCCGGAGGGAATTTAAAAACCAATACTGGCTGGAAGTGTTTTTTCTGGAGGGAATCAACACGTCCCAAAGTCAGGTTCGCGAAATGGCCGACTGCGCCAAACAGATTCAGCCCGACCGGATTCAACTGAACACCGCCACCCGCCCGCCTGCAGAAAAATATGCTGTTCAGGTCAGCAAAACCCGATTGAGCGAGATTGCGGTTCAGTTCAGTCCGACCGCTGAAATCATTGCTGATTACCAAAATGTACACGCCCAAACCGATTTTACCGTACAAAAACAAACCATACTGGAAATGCTCCGCCGCCGTCCGTGCACGCTGGATGATGTCGCAGAAGGACTCGGCATTCACCGGAATGAAGCCATCAAATATATTGAGGAGCTCAAGACTGGCGGCCTGCTGGACGTACGGGAAACCGGCGGACGGACTTTTTACAGTGCAAAACAGGAAGATGCCGCACAATGAACAGGATTAAATTGTATACAAGTAAGAACTGCCCGATCTGTGAACAGGTTAAAGCTGCATTAAAACCGATTCCTCATCAGATTCTGTCCGCAGAGGAACATATGGACGACCTGATCAAAGAAGTCACCGTCCGGAAACTGGATCACCACCAGATCCGGCAGGCCCCGGTAATGGTTGTTCCCAACTGCGATCTCGTCTGGACCGGAGCCGACTGCCTGATCGCGATCGAAGAAAAAGAGTGAGAGTAAAAGACAGGAGATAAACAGATGAAAAAAGCAGGAATCATTCGTTGTCAGCAAACCGAGGATCTTTGTCCCGGTACTACGGATTTTAAAGTGACGTCACTAGGCAGTTTGGCTTTTGAAAAAACGGGGCCGGTGGAGGTTGTCGGATTCGTCAGCTGCGGAGGGTGTCCCGGAAAAAGAGCCGTTGCGCGAGCAAAAATAATGGTTGATCGAGGTTGTGAAATCATTGTTTTCGCCTCCTGCATTTCCAGAGGGAATCCGATCGGCTACCCTTGCCCTCATTATGTAACCATGAGGGACGCCGTGATCAAAAAAATCGGTCCGGAAATACAAATCATTGAGTATACACACTGAAGTGAACGCCTTTACAAAACGTGTCAAACCCGCAAGGAACCCGAATGGTTCCTTGCACAAAAAGGAGAATCCGAATGAAAATCGCCATACCCGTCGCCAATCAACAACTCTGCATGCACTTCGGCCACTGCGAAACCTTCGCCGTGCTGACCGTTGACGAAAAAACAAAAACCGTTACCGGCAGACAGAACCTTGTTCCGCCGCCGCATGAGCCGGGCGTTCTGCCACGCTGGCTCGGCGAGCAGAAGGTAAATGTCATCATTGCAGGCGGCATGGGACAGCGTGCACAGCAGCTTTTTGCGGAACAAAACATTTCCGTAATCGTCGGCGCTCCGGCGGGATCACCGGAAGAGCTTGCCGCTACCTACCTGGCCGGAACTCTGGTGTCCGGCACAAACGCCTGCGACCATTAATATCGGATTCCAACCTTTGGATTTTCTCCAAAGGTTGGAATACCGTCAAAACGATAATCCGCCGAGCCCCGGAGATTGCGGCATAGCACCGAACGGCGGACGGGCGACCGTAGGCGGCACAATGGCTTGAAAGCGTGCGTCGTTCCACAAGGGTTGGAAGCGCATATCTTTGCGAATCATGGCACGAATCGGCTCTCCACCTTTTTCAACGACGGCTCTAAGCGTTGTAAGTGCCTGATCCACACGACCCAGCGCGATGCGCACGGCAGCCAATTCAACCTGAACCTGCAAGTCGTCCGGCTTGGCCTTTAGATACGTTATAATGACCGGCTCGGCCATATCCACTCGCTTCATCTGAATCAGCATTTGCGCGAGCTGAAGATTAATTTCCGGCGGCAAGTTGGAACGGAGCAAATTGCCGATGAGTTGCTGCATCGGGCCGATTTCCTGTAACGCATTATAAATCTGAACGAGTTCAAACGCGGTGTTAACATCCACACCCTGCCCAGTGCTCAGCGAAGCTTCGAGCTCAGCCTTACGGGCAATCATTTTTCTCAGTTGTTCAATCTGCTGAAGGAACCCTTTCCCGCTTTCATTATGCACATCCTGAGCAAGAAAGTCAGAAATGACCTTATGCGCCTCGTCAAACCGCTTCTGACGCATGTAGAGATCTGCTAAGCGGAAAACAGCTTCTGGACTGAGTGGATAAAGCTCAACGGCCTGTTTAAAAGCATATTCCGCTTCGGACACGTTGCCGCGTGCGGCATAGAGCCCGGCAATCGCGCTGCGCAGTTTCGAAAAGGTTTTGCGAGCCACGACGTCGCGAATGAACTTTGAATCGCTAACGAGCCGGTTGACATACCAGTTCCAGAAGTCGTGGTCGTTTTTGACCATCTCCGGCGTGATTTCCGTCGGCTCATTATTTATTTTCATGATGAGACCGTGCGGCGTCAAATAAGGATACATCCATGGAATGACATAGCTCTCTTCGACATAAAAATCGCGCTTACGCATTTTGCCGTCCGGCCCGACCGGATCGAACGGGACAACGGCCGAGCCCGATTCACGGGTCTCCTCATCCGTTTTCAGTTCGGTAACATACTGGTTATGGTCAAAAATCTGCTTACAGAGAATTCCGTTGATCTGCATAACGCCGCCAACGCCCTGCACCTGCACGCGCCCGCCGTCCATTTTCACATCCGCACCCGCATCAAGCTTTCCGCTCTGAATAGCCTGAATGTATTCCTGAAAGGCGCGGTTGCTATCGAGTTGCGACGGGATCCAAAGCTGGTCGCCATAAAGGTCTCGGGTCACCGCCATGAAGGTGTTATCTGCCAGCGCGTTCTGCGTGATGAGATAAACGTCAGCCCGCACCTGTGGGCAGTAAATCATATAGGTCGGCACGAAACGCCCCGGATCGGTGCCGCCGAAGAAGAGCGCGTTGGTGCCCATCGGCGGCGGATAAGCAGGATTTGGATACTTTGCCCACTCCGCATCAAACTTGGCCTGATCTTTGCCGCAGTAGTACCAGAGATCCTCCTTAATCCCGACAACCCCCTGCAATTGCCAGTTGCCGAATTGCCAGCCGAAGTCGTGGCCGTTCTGCTCAGATCCGCCGACCACCTTGAGCTGCTCTTGGCTGTAGTAATTTTTGTACACCAGAGAGAACGGCAGGAGAAAAACCAGCAAGGTACCAAGCCACTTGGTCACCGGATTATTACCAACCAGTGCTTCGAGCCATGCCATCAGAAGGAGCAAGCCGTAGCCGATCCAAACGGCATAAATAGCGTGCGACTGGATGTATTGTACGCGGGCAATGAAGAGCGTTTGAATGTCGAGTTTCGGATTCTGCAAAATGATGAAGAGAATCCCCACTCCAATGAAGGCCGCTACCGTTGTGAACAGCCAATCGCGGTTTTTGCGTCCGACCCGCACAATAAAAGCAAACGGCAAAATGGCCAGCAAAGCGATCGGTCCAAAAAACTGAGCCCGCAAATCGTGCAGATAAGCGCCGATCTGCTGAAGAAAGACGGGAGAAAACACATCCGTCAGCGTGACTTTTTCATACTGTCCGCGAGTGATCGCATGCATAAAACCTTCCCACGTGCGCGGATAGCCCCAGTTAATCGGCGGATTCTGATCCGACGAAATCGGCATGTAGAGATAAAATGACAACCCGAGCAGCATCAGCAGATAGGTGGCACAAACCGTTCTCCCGTTTGGCAAAAAGAGTCCAAGCACTGGAACAGCCAGCGCGTAAATAGTCCAGAACCAGAACCCGGCATTTGCCGGTCCAGCGGTCCAGCACCAGTTCGCATACTGCGGATCGTCAACCATCATCTTGTTGAGCCCGACCATCAGAACATAAAACGCTCCAACAACAGCAAAGTCGCGTGCCAGCCGGATGTGGCGCAACAGCACCGCCAGCGCCACGCCAGCGCCCATAAACATCAATGTCTGATGGTTGGTCAGGCCCAGTCCAAAGGTAAAGGCCATCAGAAACAACGGCTTGGGATTTTCCGGCTCAACCATCCAGCGGTAGAGAAAAAGCAGTACGGCGGTCTGGAAGAGAATATTAAGGGCATAAACCTCCGCAATCACCGACTGCGACCACATACCCTGACTGAAGGCCAGCAATAGCCCGCTGGAAATACCCGCCACACAACAGAAAAGACTCTCCGTTTTTTCGCCTAGCACCCGGGTTTCTTTTTTCAGCCCATGAAGAAGCTGGAGGCCGGAACAGCTCACCAGCAAGGCCAAGGTGCCGCAAGCCAACGCGCCGGCAAAGGCGGAGCAAAAGCCAACACCCCACGCAGGATTGGGATATCCATGATAGGTTACTCCATTAAAAATCCACTGAAAGAACCAGGTCATTAACGACCAGATCGGATAGCCGGGCGGATGAGGAACTCCCAGATAATCGGAGGCGACAATCAACTCGCCGGAATCTTCCAGCGTAACCGTCGGAGCCAGCGTCAACGTATAAACAACCAGCGCAATTAAAAACGTGAGTCCGAAAGATATCCAATCGGCACGGCGAAAAAATGGTTTCTTATCCAAAATGAGGCCTTTCGTTCGAATGTTAGAGCTAAGAAGATAAGCCTTTTTTGAGCTGAAAGGTCAAGTTTACAGACGGCCCAAACTCAGGTAATGTCCCTGTATGAATAGCGAAAAAACAATCAGCCGCTTTGCAAAAGTTTATGGCAGTCCTGGACAAGGACCCCGCACGCTGGGGCCATTACGCGTTTTCTGGCCGCTGATCCCCATTTGTCTCGCAGCAGGCTGGTTATTGCACGCCGCTCTGCCGGTACCGCACCTATCCACCTCACAGGTTGGCATACTCTTCGTCTTACTGGCCGTATTGCTTGCGCTCTTCACGGGATGGAGCTCCCGCAGACTGCGAAACTTTCTTAAAGGAGCCGAAGGGGAAGAAACGGTCGCGCGCATGCTTTCCTTCCTGCCCGCCAACCATACGGTTTTCAACGACTTGCAGCTTGATCCGGGCGGCCCGGCTTTCGACCATATTGTCGTTGCTCCCGCCGGAATCTTTGTGATCGAAACCAAAAACTGGAACGGAGAAATCACTTTTCAAAATGGACAAGTGCTCTGCAACGGCAACGCCCCCAGCCGTCCGCCGCTCAAACAGGTCAAAGAAGAAGCGGACGCCCTGCTACAACATCTTTCCACGGCAGGATGCCCCGTTGCGCCGGTTTATCCAGTCATCTGCTTTGTCGGCAACCGTCCGCAAGACGGTCTCGCCAACGTCGTCGGCGTACGCATCTGTACCGAAACCGATCTATGCACGTTGTTCGAAAATGCTCTCGAAACACCCCTGCCCGCCGGAACACTCGGCATGATCACCAGTGAACTCGCGCGCTGCGTAGAAGATAAGTAAAGGAATCCACCATGCTCCGTGCCCTCATTCCGATTGCCGAAGGCTGCGAAGAAATGGAAGTGGTGATCGTCGCCGACATACTTCGCCGGGCCGGATGGAACGTCGTACTGGCCGGGCTGAACGGCACAAATCCCGTCACGGCCTCGCGCAAAGTAAAAATCATTCCCGATGCCCGCTGGGAAGAACTCGATCTGCTTGCCTTCGATCTGCTCATTCTGCCCGGAGGTGCAGGCGGCACCAAGGTGCTTTGTGAGCACGACGGCATACAGGAAACTATTCGTATCTTTGACATCGAAGAAAAATGGATCGCCGCCATCTGCGCCGCACCGCTTGCACTCCATAAAGCAGGCGTACTCAAGGGGCGTTCCTTCACCTGCTATCCAAGCATCGAAAAAGAAATGCATCGCGCCGACCGGTCGGACGAGGCGGTAGTGGTTGACCGCAACCTCATCACCAGCCAGGGGCCCGGCACCGCCTTCACCTTCGCACTCAAACTGATTGAACTGCTCGACAGCCCCGCCGCCGCAGAAAAAGTCCGTACCGGATTGATTTACTGACTATGACCGCCGGAAATAAAGTTCGCATACTGATCAATCCAAACTCCGGAATGGGAGTCGCCCTCGATCGCATTCACGGAGCACTCATCGAGCACTGGGACAAACCCGGCAACGATCTATCGATCCAATTCAGCACCTCCAAGGAGGACGGACAGGCTAAAGCACGCCGCGCGGTCGAAGACGGCGTTGGCAGACTGCTGGTGATCGGCGGCGACGGTATGGTCAACACTATCGGCAGCGTACTGATCGGCACCGACACCGCGCTGGGCGTGATCCCTGCCGGAAGCGGTAACGGCTTTGCACGCCACTTTGATATTCCGCTCGACCTTGTCAAAGCCACCGTGGCACTGGCCTCGGCCACCGTGCAACGCATTGATGTCGGCTACGCAGACGGGCGGCCGTTTTTCGTCACCTGCTCGCTGGCTTGGGACGCCGCACTGGTAAACATCTTCGAAAAATCGCCCGTACGCGGCGTACTGCCCTACATTTTCGCCGGCGTTTACCAGTTTTTCGACTACACCCCGCAACCCTTCACCCTATGTGTTGACGACGAAGAAACATTCACCATCGACGATCCACAAGTCTGCACCGTTGCCAACCTCTCACAATATGGCGGCGGCGCGCAAATTGCCCCCGGGGCCAAAGCGGACGACGGACAGCTCCTGCTCGTCACCGTCCGTAAGCGCGACATGCCAATCATCGTTCTCATGCTAGGAAAACTCTTTGATGGAACCATTGGTCAGCTGAGCGGAATCCACACCAAACCCTTCCGCACACTGACCGTACAGCGCAAAACGCCGGGCCCGATGCAGCTTGACGGCGAACTGCTCTCAGCACCGGCGGAAGTTAAAATAACTGTCCAGCAGCGTGCGCTGAACGTCCTTGTTCCTCAAACTGCCGTTTAGCAACGGTCTATGGTTTAAAGTCAAAAGTCGAAGGTCTAAGGACTTCCATTTTCCGGCTGCGATTTATATTCCACCGGTTCTTCCGCAATGCACATACGTTTGCGGTCGGACAGCATCTTCGGACCAAAATGGACCAGCCGATCTGGGTATTTTTCCTCTTCCTTACGAAGGTCTTCGCAAATGCGATGTAAATCCCCACCAAACCTCTGTGTGTGTTCCATACGGCATTTGCGGATTTCTTCTACAATTGGATCTTTCATTCTTTTTCTCCAAGCAACTCTTCCGGCGATACCAGTTCAGGGCAGACATACCCTGCATTTTCGACAATCTGTCGGATCAGCATTCGGGTGAATGCATTGTTGATGTGTGAAAAATTCCAAGTAACCAAAAAATCCATCCCATCCATAGCCGCCAGTGCAATATGCAGGGCATCTTCCGGATATGCCTCGGGGATACCTCTTCGCTGTATGATTTCCCGCGCAAGTGCTTCGGCAGCATCGCTGTTTTTAATAATTGGAAATTCCTGTATGGCAAACAACCGCTTGTCGGCCAAAGACGAATCACCTTGCGCTGCTTCTTTAATCACCAAAGCGGAAACAAACGGCGCAAAGCGAACTCCCAAATGTCTCCAAAATTCCTGCGTGGCCTGCTGATGGCCCGCGACAACGACATCCCGGCTTGCTCTGGCAGTCAGGTAGCTGATCACACTGGTCTCGATGTACACTTTCGGTTTCATGGCGGCTTCTGATTCCGGTTTCTTTTTTACAAGTCGAAAGTCTATGGGTCGAAGGTCGCAAAGTCGAGAGGGCTCTACCCGATTTCTTCATAGTAAAGCAAGCGTCTCGCTTGCTTATCTGCCTTCTTCCTTCTGCGGACAAGCCAGCAGAACCTCCGAACGGAAACGCCCGGGACGGTCGTTTTACTTTTTGCACCATCCACCAATCCGTTGATCCACTACTTCTCACTGTAAATATGCACATCGCGCTGCGGAAACGGAATCGAAAGCCCGTCCGCATCAAACCGCTTCTTGATGGCTTCGTTCAGTGCAAAGAAAACATCCCAGTAATCCTCAACCTTCACCCACGGGCGTACGGCAAAATCGATGCTGCTTTCAGCCATGGCCGAAACGCCGACGAACGGTGCAGGGTCTTTCAATACGCGCGGATCTTTCGCCAGCAGATCCAGCAGCGCCGCCTTGGCTTTATCAATACTGTCGCCGTAACTGATACTGGCAGTCAAATCGACACGCCGCGTGCCTTCAGCGGAATAGTTGGTGATATTATCGCCCATCATTTTTGAGTTCGGCACAATCACCCGCTTGTTGTCCGGTGTCGTCAGCGTCGTCGTAAAAATATGAATCGCCTTAACCACGCCGCTCACCCCGCCGCCCTCAACGTAGTCACTGATTTTGAACGGACGGAAAATAATAATCATCACACCGGATGCAAAATTCGAAAGCGAGCCCTGCAACGCCAAACCGACAGCCAGACCGGCGGCGCCCAGCACCGCAATAAATGAAGTCGTCTGCACACCTAGCTGACCCAGCGCGGCCAGCACGACGAAAACCATCAGCGCCGCGAAGGTCATATTCACCGTAAACGTCACCAATACCGGGTCAACATGAGCCTTCAGCATTCCTCTTTCGAGCCCGCTTTGGACCCTCTTCGCAATCCAACGGCCGATTACAAAAATCAAAATTGCCGCAATAATCTTGAATCCAAACTCCGCAAGCAGCGCCTGTGCTGTTTGCATCCACTTCGGTGTCGTATTAAACATCTGTTGCATACTATTCATCGCACCCTGCATTGCATTCGTTTCCATGAAGTACTCCTTGTTTTTCCGCGATGATATTGCGATCTGAGGGCTTTGTCTTGCTTAAATTCATCGTGAAAATTGAATCACTGCACAAAAAAACCGGCCTCATGGAAACCATGAAGCCGGTCGCATCTCTATTTAAAAAGATCAGTTGTAAACCGGACCATAGGTCTGACAGGCGCGGAAGTCCGCTCCTTCGAGCCCTTCAGTTCCGAACGAACTCCAGGCACTCGGACGATAGACGTCGCCGTCTTCGACGTTGTGCATGAAAACCGGAATCCGCAGCATGGCCGCCAGCGTGATGAGATCCGCGCCGATGTGTCCATAACTGAACGCGCCGTGGTTAGCGCCCCATTTGGCCATCACTTCATAAACATCCATGAAGGCTCCCTTGCCGGTGATACGCGGCGCAAACCACGTGGTCGGCCAAGTGCTATTAGTGCGGTTATCCAGTTTGGCATGAACCTTCTCGGGCAACTCAACCGTCCAACCTTCGGCAATCTGCAGAACCGGACCGAGCCCCTTCACCAAATTAATGCGGCTCATCGTGATCGGCATGCCATCTTTGGTGACGAACTTGGAAGACCAGCCGCCGCCGGGGAAGTATTCCGTTACCGACGGATGCCAGGTCGTAGCATCCAGACAGGCTTTCGCTTCTTTCTTACTGATTTCCCAGAACGGCTTCATGGCTGGCTGTCCGTCTTTACTCTGCTGTCCGCTACCGTCGAGCGCGGCGGAGCCGGAGTTGATCAGATGAATCAGTCCGCCAGCGGCAGCACCTTCGACTTTATATCCGGTGACGCGCTCAATGGCGTCCGGACTCCAGTACGTGCGCACATCGGCAAAAACCTGCGCGGTATTGGTGAGCAGATAGCTGAAAAGCATCGGTACGCCATTGAGGCTGTCGTTTTCAGTCGCCACCAGACGAGGCATGCGAATGCCATTCCAGTCGAAGGAACTATTGGAAATCGCTTCAAGGAAATCGCCATTGGCGGAACAATCCGTCCAGTGCCGCTGTCCTTGGAAACCGGAAAGAATCGCGTTATGTCCACGCGCCTCTTCCTTGTAACCCATCTTATCGAGTGCATTATTGCCGTACATCAGATCACGGGTGATCATTGCCATCTTGACGGAATCTTCCCATTCCTTGTTGAGCTGTTTGCGCGAACGCTTCGTCTTAGCACTGTTCGGATCGTGCCCTTCTGCACAATTTTCCTTCACCCAAGCGATCGCTTTTTCATATTCGACCTTGTCGTAGATCCCGTCGCGCATGCGGCGAGTGAACTCGGTCAGATCAATCGCTTCTACGCGCATGCCGAGGTATTCTTCGAAAAAGTTCTGATCGACGATGGAACCGGCAATACCCATCGAGCAGCCGCCCATGGAAAGATAGGATTTACCTTTCATCATCGCCACGGCCAGACCGGCCTTGGCAAAGCGCAGAATTTTTTCTTCCACGTCAGCGGGAATCGTGGTGTCGCCTGCATCCTGCACGTCACGACCGTAAATACCAAAGGCCGGAAGCCCTTTCTGGGTGTGACCAGCCAGTACAGCGGCGAGATACACCGCGCCGGGACGCTCAGTGCCGTTAAAGCCCCAAACGGCTTTCGGACGCATTGGATCCATGTCCATCGTTTCGGAGCCGTAGCACCAGCACGGCGTCACCGTCAGCGAAACACCGACGTTTTCACGGTCAAATTTTTCCGCACAGGCCGCCGCTTCGGCAACGCCGCCGATGCAGGAGTCGGCAATAACGCATTCGACCGGCTTGCCGTTCGGATATTTAAGCGAAGCGCTGATCAGTTGTGCGGCGCTCTTGGCCATATTCATAACCTGACCTTCAAGCGACTCGCGTACGCCGCCGTAACGACCATCAATCGTGGGACGAATTCCGATTTTCGGAAGTGATGTGATCCATGTTTTCTCAGCCATAGGGTTCTCCTTTGTTAAAAATCCTGTTCACTTATACACTGGGGCCACGCTTTCGACGGTCGCCTTTTTGAATGGTATATTTTACACATCCGAACTACTCTTGCGACATGAAAGAAATGATCAGTTACGGACGTTTCCGGTGCAAGGAACTCGCGCCTCACAAAAACCGGGGGATGGAAATCACCTACGTTGAAAAAGGACTGCTGGAGTGGGTGGTCGAGGGCGTTTCCGAGAAAATCGAGCCGGGATCGGTTTTTTTCACTTTACCGTGGCAGGTACACGGCAGCCTTCATCCCGCCGAACCGGACAACGTCATCTGGCACGTTCTGTTCCACCTCGAAGAAGATTATCCGGCTCCGCGGAAACAGTTTCGTTTCCCGGAATGTTTTGGATTCAGCCCCTCCGAAATGAAGACACTCAGCACCGTTTTCGGATCCGCCACAAAGCACGGCTTCCGTGCCACACCGGCCATGCGCTGGCTGATGCCCGCGCTCATCAAAGAACTGCAAAGCACCCATGAGTTAGGAAAAACTCACGCGGTCAGTCTGCTGCGGGCGGTGCTGGTTGAGCTTAAACGAATCGTCTCCGGCGAAGCCGTCGATACCGACACACACACCTGGTCTGAGAAAAAAGTGCAGACCCTGCTGACTGAACTCTCTTCCGGTTGCGATCAGCAATGGACTCTTAAACAAATGGCGGACCGCTGCGGCATTCAGCGCACCCGGCTCAATACGGTTTTCCAGAAACTGACCAATTGTACGCCGATGGAATATCTTACACGTCTGCGAATGGAACGTGCCAAAACCCTGCTGCGTGAAACCGGCATCAAAATCATTGATATCGCTTTTGAGTGCGGCTTCGGCAGCAGCCAGTATTTTGCCAACACCTTCAAACAGACAACCGGCCTAACCCCCTCAGAATACCGAACGCACTGTGCAGGATTGACCGCTGATGAATTACGGGAGTGGTCTTCCATTGATTTCCGCAGCGAACAGGAAGAACGGCGCCGGGTTCAGACGTTCAGCGCCAGTTAGGCACTCGGCGCAACATCTTTTTTAAGGATGATATTGTCGTATTTTGTGAGTTCGCCAGTCATGACGCAGGCGAAGGCTTTTTGCAAAAAGCGAACACAATGAAACCCTCCCAGAGGGGGGGGGATTCAACCGATTCGAATATCAAAGAACGTCGGCGGGACCCGATCAAACCCCGTACCTTCACCTTGAATCCGTTTATAGCTGGTCGGCCAATTGATGAAAAAAGGCGTTGCTCCAGACCGCAACAGACTCTTTGTCGCGCAAAAATGAAACGACATCCTTGGCCGCAAGCTCCACATCGAGAGATTCAATTTTATCTCTCAGCAACTCTAAAAAAACCTCACGGGTCAACACCGTGCCGCCGCTCCAGTTTCCGCTTTGACGCATCCGGGCTTCAAGATGCGGAAGATTCAGTTTTGTTCCCCGGGCGGCATACCAAACCCAGTCATACCAGTCCCGCCCCTTGACGCGGTTTTTCCAGTTTCGGAAAAGCAGCGCATGCATTTTACCAGCGAACAGAAATTCTTCTTTATAAATCCTCACAGCAAAAGGAATCGGTGCCGTCAGGAAGCGGGTCTCTGTCTCAAACCCGCCCGGCGGCTCCGTGTCGATTTCCAGCTTGATTCGGAGCACCTGATTGCGGTGCGCCGACCCAGTAATTTCCATCGGCGCGTTTACAGTGATCATCTGCTGGAGTGTCCCGGCCTTCAGAAATGCCGACTCGATCGCGGTATCGGCCCTCTTTTCTTTCAACTCCACCGAAACGGGGAATCCCCAGGATTCCAGCTCTTTTTCGATGCACCGGCAGAACGGTGAAAAATCAAAACCGGGAACCGGTTTCAACAACGAAAAATCTAAATCCTCGGAATACCGGTTCATTCCATAAACGATCCGTAACGCCGTTCCCCCGTAAAAAGCAGCATGTTCAAAAAACTTCCCGCGCCAAAGACCCAGCAGTGCAAGCTCCTGAAAAATCTCGCGTAATGCGTTCTCATAATCTCCTCGACTTCCAAGCGGATACTTCTCGAGCATTTGCTCAATCATTGCATTCATAAACGCCCCTTCATCTGTGAAAGAAGTTTCGCGCAAAACCCGACCTTCTTTGACCCCATTGCCTCCGCAAGCCTCTCCATCAAACCAGGATCCATCTGAAGAAATCCGGACTCATCCAAACGCAGATCTTCGAACAGATATTCCCTCATCACGGCCAAACCGGAAAATGATCCGCGACGATCGTTACGGATTTTATCTGCCAGTGCCCGCTCCGGCGAAGCCATCAGAAACGGAGTACGTCCCTCGGTCATCCTGACAACACCGAGCGAAAAAGAGTCCATCCGTGTCGCGCAGTACACAAACCGTCCGACAGGCGTATCGAATTCCCGGCTTCGGCCGGTGGTTACCGACAGCATAGACTCCACCCGTTCGGGAATCAGGCCATGGAATGACAAAGCGGATTCAAGCGAAATAAATGACGGTCCATAAATCAGATTGGCCAACAGTTCGCGGGAGTACGGCTCGCGCCGCTCCTGCTCGCCAAAGATGTACAGCCCCTTCTTAATCCGGATAATTGTCCCCTCCCTTAACAGCCGCGTAACACAATCGCGCGGACTCGCGTAGCCGGACAACGCATCCAAAAGAGCTTGATAATCAAACTCTTCCCTCCCAATCCTATTTCTCAACCCCTTCATAATCATCTTTTAAACATAGTATGTCGATTTAATCAAGACATACTATGTAAAATTTAACGTTATTCTGGCCTGTGTCATGCGGGGTCACCCCTTAGAGGTTTCGGTCAAACACAAAAAACCCCTCCTTAGCCGTCTCTCGGCGGCTTTCCTTTTACTCTTTCTTTGTTTTGATCGGGTCAACGTTGCCTTGTCGCTGAAATTCCGCTGGTCATACGGGGTCAGAGTACCAGCTTTAGTCAACCCTGATTTTTGAGTTTTGTTTTGAGCATGGGGGTAGCGTCTCCGCTGTAGAGCGGTTTTTTTCAATTTAGATTTTCCGTCCGTTCCGGCGGCGGTGCGGGTTTCAATTTTACGGCTGGAAACGGTTGGTGGCGTACCGGGCTCTGGTGTTCCGTCCGCTGCAGACTGGTGTGACCAGACATCGCTTTTGCGCTGTGGCGCAACCGTGTCAGAGTACCTTTGAGCAGTGCCTCCCTAAAAAGAGGGACGGAGCGGCCCGGTGGCATTCTGACCCTAGCCATCGCTTGCGCGTGACAGTCCGTAAGAGCCATCCGGGCGTTTCCGCCGTTAAATTGTTTTCCGTGTCGTGTTGCATTCAAACCTTCCGAAGGCGTGCGTTGAAACTTCCACCCCGTGCGTTGAAACTTCCGCATCGTTTTCACCTTCCCTTACGCTCCGGTGTGTTCTCGTACCGGAGCAACACGATC
>JBILEA010000219.1:0-4828 GCA_044352355.1 Pontiellaceae bacterium
CATTGGAAAAAAACAGCGGAGTTTTTCCAAACATTGGATATTTCAATTATTGGAGACATTCCGATTTTTGTGGCAGGTGATTCGGTGGATGTGTGGGCGAACCGCGAACTGTTTTTCCTGAATGATGACGGAACGGCATCTGTGGTGGCGGGTGTTCCTCCGGATTATTTTTCGGCCACCGGACAGCGCTGGGGAAATCCGCTCTACGACTGGGCCGCGCACCGTGAAACATGCTTTGCGTGGTGGACGAACCGGTTACGACGAATCTTTGAAATGACGGACATTGTGCGCATCGATCATTTTCGCGGATTTGAAGACTACTGGGAAATACCGGCGAATGAGCCGACCGCGATAAAAGGCCGCTGGGTGAAGGGACCGGGGCTCGATCTTTTCCAGACCTTGGAACGAAATCTCCGTCGGCTTCCGGAGTTCGAGAAAAATTTCCGGCTGGACGAACATGTGATTGCCGAGAACCTAGGGATCATTACGGATGAAGTGGAAGCGCTACGCGAGGCATGCGGTTTCCCCGGCATGTGGGTATTGCAGTTCCGTTTCGGCGCGGACGACTTACGCCGTGCGGGCTATCATCCGGAAGGTGTTGAAAAAAACTGGGTCGTTTATACGGGCACCCATGATAACGATACGACGCAAAGCTGGTTGGGTCAGCAGAATAAATCTGAATTACAGTGCATTCACGACTATCTGAAAACGGATGGCAAGGCGACTCACCGTGATCTGGCAGGGCTGGCGTTGCGCGCACCTGCCAAATGGGCGGTGCTGCCGCTGCAGGACGTGCTGGGACTGGGTGGCGAGGCCCGGATGAATATGCCGGGTACGACGCAGGGGAATTGGGGTTGGCGGGTTTCGGAGGATATGGTAAGCCAAGATGTAGTTGTCTGGCTCAGGGACGCAACGGCGTCCACAAAAAGATGTTGAATAATGCGTAACGAGTAATGCGCAATTGAAGAAAGAGCACTTTTCCTCCGTTACGCATTACGAATTACTCATTACGAATAAAGGAGTTTTATATGGATACAGCGACAGTTACAACCGTGGCGCAGCAAGTGGCGGAAACAACCAGCTTTTGGGATGTTTTAATGATGGTCGTATTGATTTTGTCCGGGTTTTTGATCGGACGTTTCATGAAATATTTTTGCGAACAGGCTATACGGAAAACCCCGTTAGGGCAGAATAGTTTACATCGGACTGCGCTGGAGCTGGCGGCGAGAACAACGACGTTTCCAACCTCTGTGATCGGTGTTTGTCTGGCTTTACGGCTATTAAAAGGCCATGACGCATTGCGAAGCGACATGATTGCGGTACTGATCACCGTTGCTGTGACCTATGTGGTTTATCAGACGGTTGAGCTGTCCGGCTGGTGGGTTCGCCATATGCGGGCAAAAACCCGTACCGCTCTGGACGATATGATGGAGCCGGTGGTGCGCAAAACATTGCGTTCGGTGGTGGTGATCCTTGGGCTGGTGCAGATTGCTCAGCAGTTGAGTGATAAACCGATTACGTCAATTCTCGCTGGGCTCGGTGTCGGTGGGTTGGCCGTCGCACTGGCAGCGCAGGATACGATTAAAAACTTTTTCGGTTCGCTGGTTATTTTTGCGGACCGTCCGTTTCAGATGGGCGATGCGGTCAGCGTGGATGGCACCGATGGCACGGTGGAAGAAGTCGGTATGCGTTCGACCCGACTGCGTACGGTTGACGGCCATTTGGTGACAATTCCCAATGGCGAATTAGCCAACAAGACGATTCGTAATATTACCCGGCGGCCATATATTAAACGCGTTGCCAATTTTGCAGTTGCCTGTGAAACGACACCGGACAAAATGGAGCGAGCGTTAGCGATTCTTAAAGAGGAGCTGGGTCGTGCTAATGAAAAAATGCATCCGGATATGCCTCCACGCGTTCATTTCAACGAGTTCACTGCTGCCGCACTGAATATTCAAGTGATCTACTGGTTTGCTCCGCCGGATTACTGGTCATTTATGGAGTTTGATCAGGCCTTTAATCTGGCCGTACTCCGCCGGTTTAATGAAGAGGAAATCGAATTGGCATTTCCTGGTAGAATGCCACGCGTCGGCGAATCGAAACGAATCAGTTGATTCCCGTTTTGGTAAGAACGCCGGCACCCGATTTCCCTGCGGCGAAATCCACCAGATCGGTGGCGATTTTAATGGCTTCATCGAGGATCGGATCTTCCTTGTCCGCTTTTTTGTTATCCAGCAGTGGTTCATCCTGTAGCTTTTCCAGCTCTTTTTCGGCCACAATTTCGCCAATTCGATCGCTCAGCTTCAAAGAGACTTCCGGATTATCCATTCGTTTACGGATGCGATCACGCTGGGCAAAAAAGGTGGTAAAGGCCGGGTTTTCCGTCATGCGCAATTCTGATTTGTATCGCAATTCGGGGATAGCCGCTTTGACCGGCTCAGTCCAGGTCCGGTAGTAAGCGCCGCGCACCTGTGACCATGGTAAGGCCTTTGGTAAAAATTCTTCGCCGATTTCAAGCGCATCATAAAGCGACGGCAGCACGATGTCGGGCACAACACCTTTCAGCTGAGTTGAACCGCCTGAGATGCGGTAGAAGCTGGCTGTGGTGACCTTGAGCGAGCCGAGATCCTCCGTGAGTTTAGAAAGCGGATAGACGGTTTGTACGGTACCTTTGCCGTGTGTTTTGCTGTCGCCGACAATGACTGCACGGCTATAGTCCTGCAATGCGGCGGCAACAATTTCAGAGGCGGATGCGCTTAGTCGATTGACTAATACGACCAGCGGGCCGCTGTAAATCGTATCGGGATCTCCGTCAGGCAAAACAGATACACCCTGTTGTTCGCGCACCTGTACAATGGGGCCGATCGGAATAAAAAGTCCGGCAATATCAATGGCTTCGGTAAGTGAGCCGCCGCCATCATTGCGCAGATCAAGAATGACGCCATCAACGCGATTGGTTGAAAATTCTTTAAGTATACGGCGAACATCGACGGAGGCACGGCGTGCGGTATCGTTGCCTTTGCGGGAGCCTTCAAAATCGGCATAAAATTCGGGCAGGGTGAGTACGCCGATGCGATATGGCGCGCCGTTAGTCATTTCGCGCACGGTTCCTTTGGCGGCCTGAGCCTCCAATTTTACTTCGGCACGAATAAGATCGATGGTCTTTGTGCGGGTGCCGGTGCTGTCGTCAGCGGGAATGACCGTTAGAACAACCTTGGTTCCCTTTTCGCCGCGAATGATGCGCACGGCTTTACTCAGCGGCCAGTAGAGAATGCTCACCGGTTCTTTGTCGCCTTGCGCCACAGCGATAATTTTATCGCCCGGGATAAGTCGTCCGTCCTGTTCCGCCGGACCGCCTGTGATTAATTTTTCAATTTTTGCGGTGCCGTCTTCGCTGCGGAGCGTTGCACCGATGCCGACGAGTGAGAGACTCATATTGATATCGAAATCCTCCACGCCGCGCGGAGAGAGATATGTGCTGTGGGGATCATAACTCTGGGTGAAGGCGCTGAGATAGCGCTCCAAAATCATTTCGCGGTCAAAGTTGTTTTCGATGAGTAACTGATATTGCTTGTAGCGCTCGCGGACGAATTCAATCGGCTTGAGTGCTTCAAGGCCTTTGGCTTCAGCAACGACATTTGTTCCTTCAGGTTTCTTATCATTTTTACCGGCCTCCATCGCGGCGATGCGGGCGACGTAATCGTTTTTGACCTTTTTACGCCAGAGGTCATCCCATGCCGCTTCGTCGGCTGGCCACGGGGCTGTATCGCGCTTCCAGCGGTAGTTTTCGTCTTGATCGAGATCAAAGCCTTGATCGAGTAGCCGGTTGGCATAGGCTACGCGGTCAGTAACCCGTTCCTTGAATCGCGCAAATACAGTCTGTGCAAAGTCGGTCTTCCCGGCTTTGATCAGGGCAGCCAGATTGGTGCCTTGCTGTTGAAATTCAGCGATGTCGGTGGCGATGAAAAAAGAGTGGTCGTAATCGAGTGAATCAATGAAAAACATTAGCGCATTGGTAGCAATGGTGTCGTTAAACTCATCCCGATTGAGATGAATATGCGGCATGCGATCTGCCACCCGCGCGGCAATCCGCCCGACCGGCAGTGTGTCCTGCGGCGGCGCATTGGTGGCGGACGTAATTGCGGAAGCGTCCGGCTTTCCGCATCCGGCCAAGGCGGCTGCGAGCAATAAGAGGTATAGCGGGTGTTTGCGCATAGCCCTTCCTTTGTACCATAAATGTCCGTTGGAACAAGCGTACGTTATCGACTTTACCGCATTTTTGGGTTTATCCGTTTGCCTTCAGCCGCTACTCTGCGGCCTGATTTTTAACTGGAGAAATTTAATGCTTACAAAACGTCCCGAATGGAAAGCCCTTTCCAACCATTGGAAAAATATCGAATTGAAGCATCTGCGCGAGCTGTTCGTTGCCGACCCGAAGCGTGCCGAAACCTTTTCGCTGACCGCCTGTGATCTGCTGCTGGATTATTCCAAAAACCGTATCACCGCCGAAACAATGGATCTGCTGGTTGAGCTGGCCGAAGCAACGGAACTCCGGTCAAAGATTGAAGCGATGTTTACGGGTGAAAAGATCAACCGCACCGAAGACCGTGCGGTACTTCATACGGCTTTGCGCGCTCCGCGCGGCACCAAGGTTCTGATGGACGGCGAAGATGTGATGCCCGGCATCCACGAAGTGCTCGATCGCATGGAAGATTTTTCAAACCGCATCCGTTCCGGTGCGTGGAAGGGCTACACCGGCAAGCCGATCAAAAATATCGTCAATATCGGTATCGGCGGGTCTGACCTCGGCCCCGTGATGGCTTATGAA
>JBILEA010000220.1:0-4794 GCA_044352355.1 Pontiellaceae bacterium
ATAATCCTGCTCCATGACGGTCAGAATATAGGTGATCGGCAGGTCGCTCAGAAAGGTGTCTACCGCGTAGTTGAACAGGCGGCGTACCGGCGTATCGGTTTGCCCGAGAATCGTCTCCATGTTGCAGACCGCTCCAAGGAAATGTGACTTATTGATGATGTCCGAACCGCCCGCACCAACCACGATGTTTTTAGTATAGTTGGCCATGCCGACCACTTCGTGCGGCACCACCTGTCCGACCGACAGAATCAGATCGTAGCCGTCGAAGAGCATCCTGTTCACCTCGACGCCAACGGAATAACTAACCTTTCCGCCGGAAAGCTCGGCCAGCATTTCGCCGGGTACTTCACCCTTGCGGACAACCCCGTTGCGCCAGTCATGCACCTTAAACGCATCAAGCGGAATCGTATCGCCGAACATCATACGCAACTGTTTTTCCGTCATCGGATTGTGCGTTCCGAGGGTTGGAAGAATATCCACCTTCACGCCGCGCGCAGTGAGCCACTCATAGGCGATGGCCGTGATCGGCCCCGCCTGCGAATTCAGCCGCGTGTGATCCGGCGGAAGGATTAAAACTTTTTTCCAAACCTTGGAAGGAGGCTGAGCCTCCACCCCTTCATTTTTCCAAACATTGGAAAAATCATCTGCGGTTTTTCCAGACCTTGGAAACGAAAACCCGTGCCGCAACGCCGTTTCTTCCAGGGTTTGGAAAACCAGATCACGCAGTTCGTCCTGCGTGATCAAAATACTCTCTCCAGATCGACTGATCATTACCCGCTCCCTCTTGTAGGACAGGCTTCTCTGTATTCAGAGAGCCTGTGTGCATCACACGCTCCCGAATACGGGAAGCGCGTCCTACAATTTATACAATATAGGTTGAGGCGGCGGTGTCGCCGCCGCGTCCGGTCCAGTTGGTGTGGAAGAACTCGCCGCGCGGTTTGTCGAGCCGTTCATAGGTGTGCGCACCGAAGTAGTCGCGCTGAGCTTGCAGCAGATTAGCCGGCAAGCGGGCGGCGCGATAACCGTCGTAGTAAGCCAGCGCAGCACTGATCGCAGGCATCGGAATGCCGAGTTCAACCGACTTGCAGATGACTCGACGCCAACCAGCCTGTGCATCTTCGACCGCCCTGGTAAAGAACGGAGCGAGCAATAAATTAACCAGATCAGGGTTCTTATCAAACGCTTCTTTAATCTTTCCGAGGAATACAGAACGGATGATACAGCCGCCGCGCCACATGAGCGCAATGCCGCCGTTGTTGAGTTTCCAGTTATATTCCTTGGCTGCTTCACGCATCAGCTGGTAGCCCTGCGCATACGAAACGATCTTGGAGGCATAGAGCGCCTGTTTGAGATCCTTGATCAAGGCAGCCTTATCGCCGTTGAATTTTACTGCCGGACCTTTCAATACCTTCGAAGCCTGAACGCGCTCGTCTTTGAGAGCGGAAAGACAGCGGGCAAAGACCGCTTCGCCGATCAGCGTCAGCGGCTGACCGAGATCCAGCGCGGAAACAGCGGTCCATTTGCCGGTACCTTTTTGTCCGGCGGTATCAAGAATCTGATCAATCACCGCCTCACCGGTTGCGGTTTTGTAGCCGAGGATGTCGCGGGTGATTTCAATCAGGTAGGAATCAAGTTCGGTCTTATTCCACTCTGTGAACACTTCATGCATCTCCTCATTCGAGAGACCGAGACCTTCCTTCATCATCTGGTAGGTTTCGCAAATCATCTGCATGTCGCCGTATTCGATCCCGTTATGCACCATCTTGACGAAATGACCCGCGCCATTTCCGCCGACCCATTCGCAGCAGGGTTCACCCGCATCGGTTTGCGCGGAAATTTTCTGGAAGATCGGCTTAACCGCCGGCCACGCAGCCGGTGAGCCGCCGGGCATAATCGACGGGCCGAGCAGCGCGCCTTCTTCACCGCCGGAAACGCCGGTGCCGATAAAAAGGAGCCCTTTGCTTTCGACATACTTCGTACGGCGGATGGTGTCCGGGAAGTGGGAGTTGCCGCCGTCGATGATGATGTCGCCCGGTTCGAGATACGGAATCACCTGCTCGATGAAATCATCTACCGCTTTACCGGCTTTGACGAGCATCATCACCTTGCGCGGACGTTCCAGACTCGCACAGAACTCCTTGATGCTGTGACAGCCGATGAATTTCTTCCCTGCGCCGCGCCCGGCGATAAATGCGTCCACTTTTTCAACCGTGCGATTGAATACCGCAACCTTAAACCCCTTGCTCTCCATGTTGAGCACCAGATTCTCACCCATCACCGCCAAACCAATTAATCCGATATCTGCTTTCATATTCAAAACTCCTTCGTCGTTTCGCATGGAATGTTGGAATGCTGGAATATTGCTAATCATCCCATTCTTCCATCATTCCACTATTCCATTATTCCTATCTCTTAACTCGTGCATTGCCCTTCCAAATGCTCCAAAGCTGATCTTCATCGGCGGGCTGAGCATAATCGGTTAGCATCGTCACCGCAAGCGCTCCGCTGGCCCAACCAAACTGAGCGCACTTCTGCACGTTCCAGCCTTTGAGAATTCCATAAAGCAAGCCGCCAACAAAGCCGTCACCGCCACCGATGCGATCCAGCACGCCGATCTCGCGCGGCTTGATGACTTCCCACTCCTTGCCGTCCGTGACCAGCGCTCCCCACATGTGACTGTTTGCTGAAATCACTTCGCGAAGCGTTGTTCCAAACCAGGTCGCATTCGGATACGCAGCCTGAACGCGACCGATCATTTCTTTAAAGCCGTCAATTTTTTCGTCCAGTCCTTTGCCGCCCGCTTCCGGACCCTTGATGCCAAGGCAAAGTTGAAAATCCTCTTCGTTCCCAATCAGGATATCGCTACGCGAAGCAATTTCAGCAAACGCGGCGGAGAGTTCTTTTTCGCGTCCTTTCCAGAAACTGGCGCGATAATTCAAGTCGAATGAAATTAATGAGCCGTTCTCTTTGGCCACGCGGGCGATATCCAGGCAGAACTTGCTGGTTTTGGGCGACAGTGCCGCAATCAATCCCGATAAATGGACAATTTTTGCACCGTCTTTGGCAAAAATCCGATCCAGATCAAAATCGTCTGCACTGAGTTCCCGTCCGACTTCACCAGCGCGGTCATTCTGAACGCGCGGTCCGCGGGAGCCGTAGCCGCTATCGGCCATGTTGATCTGATGGCGATAACCCCAGGGACCGCCCTGCGCAAATTCCGCCCCTTCAAAATCCATCCCGCGGCTCCGAAGATTGCTCTTGATAAATTGCGCCACGGGACTGTCTTTGACAAATGCGGTCAACACCTTGACCGGCAGCCCGAGACAGGAAGCCACACTGGCCACATTGGTTTCCGCACTGGTTGCCTGCATTTTGAACGTGTCACTGCAATGAAACGGCTGTGAATCAACCGGCGTCAGCCGAACGCCCATACTGCTTGCAACAATCAGAGAATATTTTTTTTCACTCATGCTTAGACTCCTGTGTATGCCGAAAACCCGCCATCGACCGGAACGATGACACCGGTTACAAACCGCGCGGCTTCCGAAATCAAATAATGGATAGTGCCGTATACTTCTTCCTGCTCACCGAAACGACGGAACGGCGTTTTATTGATCACCTGCTGACCGCGTGCCGTATAGCTGCCGTCTTCGTTGATCAGCAGGGCGCGGTTCTGGTTGCCGATGAAAAACCCGGGAGCCAGCGCACAGACGCGGACTTTATCGCCATACTTCAGCGCCATTTCCGTCGCCATCCACTTGGTGAAATTATCAATGGCGGCTTTGGCGTTGGAATAACCCAGCACGCGGGTCAGCGCCTGCGTGGCGGACATGGACGAGAAGTTGACCACACAGCCGGACTTTTGCGCTTTAAACGCCTTCGCGAAAGTCAGCGTCGGCATGACCGTTCCCTTCAGGTTCAAGTCCAGCACCTTGCTGTAATCTTCGATCTTGAGATCAAAAACATCCTGATCGGGGCCGATCGTCGCACCGGGCATATTGCCGCCCGCGCCGTTGATCAGCACATCGATCCGACCGATATCCTGCATGATTTTTTCATAAACGGAATCCAGCGCCGCCTGATCGAGTACGTTGCAAGCATAGCCGCAACACTTGCCAGAGATCTTCTTTGCCTCAACAACGGTTTTATCAACCTGCTCCTGCTTCAGATCCAAATAGATAACATACGCCCCCTGCTCCTGCAGATACTTGGCTGTTCCGCCCGCTAAAACACCAGCCGCGCCGGTCACGGCAATCACTTTATCCGTCAGATCAAAAAGGTTCTTCATTCCGCCTCCAGTTGTTGTCTCAATTGTTTGAGATAATATTTAACACCTGATCCGGCAAGCAAAAACTTGCTTTTTATTTTGTGTGACTCCACTGTCTCAATAGTTTGAGGGGAGTAAAGGGCGGAATAATGGATTGATGGAATTCTGGAATAATGGTTTTTGCCCCGGCATTCCAAAATTCCGGTACTCCACTATTCCATGGAGGTTGACATGGCGGTCGGGCAGAAACAAATTGCAGAAAAACTGGGCGTATCGATCGCTTTGGTATCGCGCGTTCTGTCGGGAAAAGCCGCTGAAATCGGCATTACACCGGACACCATCGCGCGGGTTATTAGCGCTGCTGAAGAAATGGGCTACGTTCCCAGCGCCGCCGCCCTGTCGCTCAAAGGAAAGGCCACCCGCACGATCGGCGTGACCGTATACGATTTTAATGACTCGTTTTTCGGTGCTCTGATTAAACAGATCCAAACTCAGGCGCACGAGCACAACTATTCCTTAGTGCTGGC
>JBILEA010000221.1:0-4790 GCA_044352355.1 Pontiellaceae bacterium
GGCTTCCAGAGTTTGAAAACTTTCCGCCGGGACACGGAGTTGCGGCGCAGGCGGTTCTCCCTGAACACCCAGAATTTTCATATATTCAAATTGCTGATGCCCTTCCGGCAGGCGTACGGGTTCCGTCAGCATCAGCCGCCTCCATTGACCACAGGACCCGATGCGCCGCGGCACGCCGGCCATAAACGGTACAAACGCCGAGCGGAATGAATTGGGAAAAATATATGCCCGGTCAAAATGCGTCTGCCGCAGTTTTACAATCGTTGGAATCATTTCATCCAATGTTTGGACAAAATTAACAGAGGGGTGCATTTTCCAAAGTGCTTTGAGTCCCGGCTTCGTCAACACGGTAATTTCGGTTTCCGGATGCGCGGCACGGAACAGCTGAAGCGCAGGCATGCTCATAATGGCATCCCCGATCCAATTCGTACTGACGATCAGCACTTTTTCTGGAACGGCTGTTTTCATTTAAAACAAATGCGGTCAATCCAGTCATTGAACGCCTCAGAACCGGACAGCATTTCAATTTCCACACGCAAAAAGATGACCGGCAGATCGCACCGATCAAGGAGAGGAAAGCGTACGGCGTCTTTTTCGGTGGTAACAATCACCTCGGCTCCGGCCTCGCTGGCGCTGTTAATCGTTTCAATAATCTCCTGCTGGGTGTAGCGGTGATGATCGGCATATCGTGCACTATGAACAATTTCCGCACCAAGTTTGCGGAGTCCGTTCTCAAAGCTTTCCGGCACAGCGATCCCGGACACAGCAGAAATTTTACGGCCTTGCAAAAAGTCGAGACCGGTTTGTTCGCGGGTATAAAGGTTTTCCAGATATTTGGGACTATGCCGGCATTCAGAAATCTCAGCATGCGGATTAAGTTCGCGCAGTTTTTCCTTCAGTGCCGGGGCACCTTCCGGCGGACATTTGGTGATAAAAATGAAGCCGGCGCGCTTTAAATTACGTCTGGGTTCGCGCAACAGACCGCGCGGCAAAACCCGATTGTAGCCAAAGGGATTGGTGTAGTCCACCAGCACAATATCGAGCCGATGCTGAAGTTTGAGATACTGAAATCCGTCGTCCAGCACCAGCGTATCGCACCCAAATTTCTTAATGGCATATTTGCCGGACTTCACACGGTCTTTATCGACCAGCACGACAATTTCAGGCAGATTCGAAGCCAACATATACGGTTCATCGCCCGCCAGATCGGAATTAAGCAAAAGCCGGTTACCGTCGGATACGACGCGCGGCAGGCGCTCCCCTTTCTTAAGAATTTTTTCCCATAGCGGCGTTTTGCGGCTCTTATAGCCACGGCTCAGAATGGCCACCTTGCGGCCTTTCTGCTGAAGTGAACGGGCAAAGGTTTCCACAATCGGGGTTTTACCCGTTCCACCAACCGTCACATTACCGACACTGATCACCTGACAGCCGAGCGTACTGGCGCGAAGAATACGGTGCTTGTGAAGCAGTAAACGCAACTGCACCAATAAGCCGAAAATCCAGGAAAGCATCTTTAAAAAACCACGCACACAGGCCGCACGCTTGCCAAGAGTCTCCTTGGCAATCACCTTTAATAGCTTCTGCTCCAGCCGTTCGTTTGAGCCCTTGGTCATAAAAACTCTATCCCTCTAAAATCAGTTGTTCGCTGACGCCATCTGCACCCGTCAGCCGCACGTTGACATGCGTATGCCCGGCCTCAGCCAACAGTGTTTCAAACGTCGTTCGGGCGTGGTACGGACTGTTACAATCTGAGCTCAAGTGTGCAAGAAAAAGATGCTCCAGACCTTCGCCGGCGATTTCAGCCATCAGGGCTGCTGCCGCCCGGTTCGAAAGATGCCCCTGATTGCCGCGAATACGTTGTTTAAGACTCCACGGACGGTCGGCTTCGTGCAAAAGGGTTTCATCATGATTGGCCTCAATCACCACCGCGCAGCACTTGCGCAACCGTTCACGCAAGGCGTTCGTCACCATACCGATATCTGTTGCAACGCCGATTTTCAAGTTCCCCACGGAGAAAACGAATCCTACGGGATCATTCGCATCATGCGGCAAGGGAAAGGGATGGATAGAGAAATCACCGATAGAAAAAGGTGATCCGGTGGTAAAGCGTAATCCTTTAATATTGCCGCCGATTCCTTCGAATGTTCCGGCATTAGCATACACCGGAATACCGTGATTTTTTTGAAGCACACGGATACCCGCGATATGGTCACCGTGCTCATGGCTTACACAAATCGCACTGATATCTTCGATCCGCTCACCGATTTCCGCCAGCCGTTCAGCGGTACGACGAGCCGAAAGGCCCGCATCAATCAGGATGCGGGTCTTTTCCGTGCCAATAAACGTGCAGTTACCGGAACTGCCGCTGGCCAATACGCATAGTTTCAGGGTCATAGAATTAATTTTGGGTGTTACAGTCTGCGCTGTTCTGTGGTATTCATAGTTTTCAATTGTTAGACAGGACGGAGCGTTTGTAAATCCAAATGGCAGGACAGTATCTAGGTCAATCCCAAACTCAGCGGATGGAGCAATCGCTCACTCCGCAGATGCTTCAGTCCCTCAAAATCCTCCAAGCCCCCATTCTGGACCTCCAAACCATGATTCGCGAAGAGATGGATCAAAACCCTACACTGGAGCGCGAAGCCCCTGAAGTTGAACAGACCACCGACTTTGCAGAAGCCGCCCGTGAGGAACTGCGTGAAGAACGCGAACTGGGCGAACTGACCGAGCTGGCCGAATGGGATGCTGACTTTCGCAGCAATCGTGAAGTTCGTGCGTCGGGGGACGATGAGCGCTATCAGTTCATGATGGATTCCATTGAAGATACCGAATCGTTACAGGAACATCTGCTCGACCAGCTTGCCCTCGCCGGGCTCAGCCCGCGCGAACGAGGCATCGCTGAAGTACTGATCGGCAGCATTGACGATGATGGCTATCTTCAACTCGACATCGACGGCCTCATGGGCTCAACGCCCGAATTTCCCGAGGAACTCTTTGAACGCATCATCACCGTCATACAAGGATTCGATCCCGTCGGCGTTTGCGCACGTGACCTCAAAGAATGTTTATTACTTCAGCTCAATCATCAGGGCAAAAAAAATTCCCTCGAAGCCATTCTGGTTCGCGACCACCTCGACAAACTGGGCGCTCACCAGTATGAACAAATCGCCAAGGCCATGCACCTGCCGAGCGAAAAGATCAAAGAACTTTCCGCTGCGATCGCGGAACTCGACCCGAAGCCCGGACGCAATTTTTCCGTCGAAAAAACCGAATACATCATCCCCGAAATTTCCGTCGAAAAAAAAGACGGAGTCTGGACGGTTACGCAAAACCGCAGCCCCTACCCGCGACTCTTCATCAGTCAAAAATATCTCGAACTGCTCAAAGACAAAAACACGGCGGGCGACACACGCAAATACATCCGCGAAAAAATTGCCAAAAGCAAATTTTTCATCCGCAGTATTGATCAGCGGCAGGACACCATCTACCGCCTGGCCTGCGAAATTGTCCGCATACAGGAAGAATTTCTTGAGGAAGGGGTTTCAAAGCTGAAACCGCTCACGATGAAACAGGTTGCCGATCTGCTAAAAGTTCATGAAACCACCGTCAGCCGTGCCTGCAACGGAAAATTCATGGCCACCCCGCAAGGCACCTTTGAATTTAAACATTTCTTCACGGCTGGAGTCGCTCAAGCCGACGGCCGCTTTCTCTCCAATGCCGCCATAAAAAACACAATCGCTGACATCGTCCGTACTGAAAGCAACCGCCGCCCCCTTTCCGACCAGCGGATTGCGGATGAACTCAGCAAGCAAGGCATCGACATTGCCCGCCGCACTGTCACAAAATACCGCGAACAGCTAAAAATTCTACCGGCCCGCCTGCGTCGCCAGACTTAAAGCATTGCCGATTGACGATTGCTGAGTGCTGATTTTTAAACGAGCGAGACGCTCGTTCTACTTTTTTACCGAACATCATACGGTTTTGGTATAAGAGCGCTGTTGACAGCACCTTAAATAGCGCTTTTAATAGTGCTGTTTAAGGAGCTTTTCATGAAATATGTAACCGCTAATGAATTAAAGCGAAACGGCGTTTCCGTGGTTCGCGAAGCCATCGCCGAATACGGCGATGGCGAAGCCGGTATTTCCGTGCGCGGAAAACGGGAATTTGTCGTTCTGGATAATGTAACCTACGAGCATCTCCGCGAGTGCGAAATCCTCGCCGCTGCGGCTGAAGTACACGAGGACATCAAAGCCGGACGGTATCACACAGACACCGAAAAACATCTCGCGGATTTGAAGGCGTACCTTGAGGAATCATAATGCCGTACGAAATTTTTTATACGGCAAAATATGAACGGCGGCTCAAACGCTTCCTCAAGCAGCATCCAGAACTCTTCAGCTCATACGGAAAAACAATTGAAATGATAAAGATAAACCCGCACCACCCTTCCCTGCGGCTTCACAAACTTAAAGGTGCCCTTCAAGCATTCCACTCCGTCTCCATCAACATAAAATACCGCATCACCATCGAATTCATTATTCAGGATAAACTAATCATCCCGGTCATGATCGGCTGTCACGACGAGGCATACCGGTGAACCTGCACATCACCAAAGACGAAATCAACCGCCTGCCGATGAAGCAGTATGAGGGGCCGATTCACCTGATCCGTACACCGGACGAAGCGGAACAGGCCGCCGGAAAACTGAAGCAGGAAACGCTGCTGGGATTTGACACCGAAACCCGTCCAACCTTCCGTGTCGGGGAATATTACCAGCCGTCCCTTTTGCA
>JBILEA010000033.1:0-15972 GCA_044352355.1 Pontiellaceae bacterium
TTAACGGCCAGTTTACCGTTGATGGCGGGACTCATCTCAGTGCCTTTAAAGAGGGAATCCTCAAAGCGGTTAACGAATATTCCGACAGCAAGTTTGATGGGGACGACGTGCGCGAAGGAATTCTTGGAGCCATCGCCATTCGCCTCAAAGAGCCGATTTTTGAGTCGCAGACCAAAAACAAACTGGGCAACACCGAGATACGTGCCGACCTGGTCGCCGACATAAAAAAAGCCATTGTCGAAATGCTTCATCGTAATCGGCCAGAAGCCGACAAGCTGATCGAAAAAATTAAAGACAGTCAGCGCCTGCGCAAGGAGCTCCAGGATGTAAAAAAACTGGCCCGCGAGCGTTCCAAGGCGGTTTCCATTCGTGTTCCTCAGCTCAAAGACTGCAAACAGCACTTCAATAAAGAGAAGGGCGCGCATGCCGACACGATGATTTTCATCACGGAAGGTCAGTCCGCGGCTGGTTCGATTGTCAGCTGTCGCGACGTGAACCGGCAGGCGATCTATACGCTGAAAGGGAAGCCGCTGAACGTCTGGGATCTCAAGCGTGACGCGTTGTATAAAAACGTCGAGCTTTACAATCTCATGCGCAGTTTGAACATCGAAGATTCCGCCGCAGACCTCCGCTACGGGCACGTCATTCTCGCCACCGATGCCGACGTTGACGGATTGCACATCCGCAATCTCATGATCACCTTTTTCCTCCGTTTCTTTGAACCGTTGGTGCGCGATGGACATCTCAAAATTCTCGAAACACCGCTTTTCCGCGTCCGGAACAAAAAAGAAACGCTGTACTGTTATTCGGAAGCGGAACGTGATGCCGCCGCCGAAAAGCTCGGGCGCAGTTGTGAAATGACCCGCTTCAAAGGGCTCGGCGAAATTTCTCCCGGTGAATTCAAGGAATTCATTGGCAAAGAAATGCGGCTTACCTCCGTGGTGGTGGACGAAGATCACTCCATTCCTGAAGTACTCACTTTCTATATGGGTAAAAATACGCAGGAACGCCGCACATACATCATGGAAAATCTGGTAGTGGACGAAGAAATCCTATGAGCGAAGAACAGGAATTCCTTTTCGGCGACGAGCCGGGAGCAGAAAAAAAGCCCGCCAAAAAAATTGCGGTAAAGAAGAAGCCGGTTGAGGTGGAAGACGAACTCGTCGAAGCGCCTGTTGCTAAAAAAGGGGAACGCTCGCGGCTTGCGCTGGATTCTGAACATGGACCGTTGCGTAAGCTGGTGGACTATAACTTTCTGCAATACGCATCGTATGTCATTTGCGACCGCGCCATTCCCAATGTTGAAGATGGTCTCAAGCCGGTACAGCGTCGCATCATGCATGCGCTGTTCGAAAAAGATGACGGACGTTTTATCAAAGTGGCCAATGTCGTCGGGCATACCATGCAGTATCATCCGCATGGCGACGCGTCCATCAACGATGCGTTGGTTAATCTGACCAATCTTGGCGGATACCTCATTGAAGGACAGGGAAACTTTGGCAACATCTACACGGGTGACCGCGCCGCCGCTCCTCGTTATATTGAGTGCCGGCTTACTCCGCTGGCCCGCGAAGAACTGTTCAATAAAGAACTCACCCGCTACATCCCAAGCTACGACGGTCGTAACAAGGAGCCGGTTGTTCTGCCCTGCAAACTGCCGTTGCTGCTCATGCTGGGTGCCGACGGGATTGCCGTTGGTCTCTCCACTAAAATTCTGCCTTACAACTTTATCGAACTGCTTCAGGAACAGATTGAAATTCTTCATGAAAAAGTGCGCACTCCGCACAAGTGTACCGCGCTACCTGACTTCCTGACCGGCGGGCTCATGGATGTGTCTGAATACGACAACGGAAACGGCAAAGTAAAAGTCCGCGCAAAAATCGAAGAGCGTGGAGGGAATCGACTGGTCATCACCGATCTGCCGTACGGACAGACCACTGAGTCGCTCACGACATCGATTGAAGAAGCCGTACGGAAGAAAAAAGTGGCTGTACGCGCCATCAATGACTTCACCGCTGAAAACGTCGAAATCGAACTCGTTCTTTCTCAGGGGGCCGACCCTGAACAGGTTAAGCAGGCACTCTATGTCTTTACCGCCTGTGAATCAGCGATTTCCAGCCGCATCGTGGTGATCCATAACAACCGTCCGGTCGAAATGACGGTTGATGAAATTCTGCACCTGAATACGAAACAGCTACTGACAATTCTTGAAGCCGAGCTGAACCTGAAAAAAGATAAACTGCTCGATGCCTTCCATACGAAGACGCTCGTGCAGATTTTTGTCGAAAACCGCATTTACAAAAAAATTGAACAGTGCAAAACCTACGAAGCCGTTCATAAAGCCGTCATGGAAGGTCTCGAACCCTTCAAGAAGATGTTGCGGCGGCCTGTTGTGGACGAAGATGTCGAAATGCTCCTTGCCATTCAGATTAAACGCATCTCGCTTTTTGACATGAGTAAAAACAAAGAGGAACTCGAAAAAATCCTCGCAGAACTCGCTGAGGTTGAGAAAAACCTCAAGAGTCTGACGGTGTACGCGACCCGCTACCTCAAAGAGCTCATCAAAAAATATAAAGACCGCTATCCCCGCCTGACTCAGGTCAAAACATTCAAAGAGATTGAAGTCCGCCAGCTCACCGCCACCGAGCTGCACATCCAGCATGATCTGGAAAGTCACTATGTCGGTTCCGGCGTCAAAGGCGAATCGCTTCTGAAATGCTCCTCGCTCGATAAGCTCATCCTGGCCTGGGATAACGGACGGTACCAGATGATGGCTCCGCCGGAAAAATTCTTTGTCGACGGCAATCTGCTCTACAGCGCCATCTTCGACCGTGACCGCGAAATGACCTGCGTCTATGTTCATGGGCGCGAAACCTACATCAAGCGCTTCACCTTCGGCGGAGCCATTATGAACCGCGACTATCAGCTCGCGCCTGAGGGTTCAAAAATACTCTTCTTTCAGGAAGGCTGCCCTGACGAACTCTATCTCCGCTACCGCCCCGCCAAAGGCCAACGGATTCATCAGCAGTTCTTTAAGCTTAAAGATCTGGCGGTCAAAGGTTCTAAAGCCAAAGGCAACCGCCTCACCACTAAATCGGTGCAGTATATTGACACCAAGCCCGGTCGCTGGTGGCGCGACGACGAAGAAGCCCCGCAAGGAGTTTTGCTTTAAAAACATGATAATCGGTTTATAAAGACAGGGCAGGCTGGAAGCCTGCGATACGTATCGCAGGCTTCCAGCCTGCCTTGATAAAATACTTAATATCATTCGCTGGTAAACGCTCCCTTTCAGTGTCTTCGGTGTATTCCGTGGTTAAAATGAATTCTATTTACGATAGAAATGCCCTCGAAGCTCTTTGCCGGGAGCCGCACCGGCGTAAACTCTTCTGCAACGCCTTTTTCAAAAAGGTATTGCCGGTGGAAGAATGTCTGGAGAAAGCGCCGGAGCTGGCCGGTAAACTGAGTTTCCAATGTTTGGAACTTCTGGAGCGCCACGACTCGCAACGCGACGGTGCAACTAAAATGGTCTTACGGGCAGAGGATGGACACAAAATCGAGGCCGTCCTTTTGCGCATCGCCACGGGCCGGACGAGTCTTTGTATTTCGTCACAAGTCGGTTGCGCCGCCGATTGTCAATTTTGCGCTACCGGCAAATTAGGATTTATCCGCAACCTGACCGCCGCTGAAATGCTCGATCAGGTTTTGCTCGCCAAGCGACTGCTGCGCGAAGAAGGACGGACTCTTCGCAACGTCGTCGTCATGGGTATGGGCGAGCCGCTCCGTAATGAAGAGAATCTTTTCCAATGTCTGGAAACGTTACGCGACCCGAGATTCTTCAATCTCTCCGATAATCACCTGCTGGTTTCCACCGTCGGCATTCCGGACGCCATGCTTCGCTTCGCGGAACGCTTCCCGAAAATTCGACTGGCGCTCAGCCTGCACAGCGCGCGGCAGGAAGTTCGCGAGCGGATCATGCCCATTTCCAAGGCGCATACCTTGGAAATGATTAAAAGAGTATTGCCGAGAAAGCTAATGATTGAAGTTCTCCTTCTGAAGGGAATCAATGATTCCCCGGAGGACCTCTCCGCTATGATTGAATTCCTCTCAGGAATTCAATCGCACATTAACCTGATTCAGTTTAATCCGCATCCCGGCGCACAGTTCGAGCCGGTCAGTAAAGAAGTCCGCAAAGCCTTTGGCGACGAACTGAAGCGCGCCGGATTTAAAGTGACACTCCGTTATTCGCTCGGCGACGACATCGCCGCTGCCTGCGGCCAGTTGGCGGGGAAGTAAAAGCAGAAAACTCAGCCGCCGACCTATCCGCCCTCGAATTCGACGAGCATTACGGATCACTGAGGCGGCAATACGCCTTCTTTAACCAGTTGCGCATCCATTTCCGGTGTGAGGGGGAGCGGGAGTGGTGGCAGCCCGTTACGGATAGCATCCATCTGTACATTTTCCAGATGTTTCTTAAGCGATTCACCGCTTAGCTTGGGTTCGGGCGGCGGCTCGGCTTCCTGTCGACGTGTTTCTATTTTTTGCAACAACGCCCGGCGACGCTCGGCATACGAAGATTGGCGGGATGACTGTTCGCTTTTTGATATGGGTTGGCCTGCACCGGCTTCCAGCTTGAAAAGGGCCACTTCATTACCTTTGCGCAACATGGCTTCGGAGGTTTTGATGTCGGCCTCGACCATTTCAAGCCCGTCCTGGGGCTCGCCGACGCGGAGGATATAGCTTTTTTTGGTGGTATTATCGACAACGCCGGCGCGCGTACTGCCGTCCATGCCTTCAAAAAGCATGGAGAGGCGGAGGTTGCGAGCGAAAGATTCAGACGCAGGAACTTGAACAATGTCGGCCTCGGGCGGTTCCTGGCCGAAAGGTTGTTTGTCCAAAATGAGCTGATAGCGCGTAAAACCCTCTTCAGTTGCCGAGCATAATGCCCCGGTAAACAGTAGAAATAAAATGGTAGAGCAGGTCTTCACGGTCAGGTATTATCCGTTCTTGTTTAATTTTCGTCAAGCGGTAGGCTGTTTTATACATGGATTAGTGGAATATTGGAACGGTGGAATGATAGAAATAAGGGAGTCGAGATGATTAAAGTGCGAAGTTCGCTACGTCTGATTCTGTGTTCTGCGATTTTGCTGTTGTCCGTCCGGGCGGCGGCACAGATGCCTCACCGTGTCGCAGTCCTAGTGAATGAAAATTCACAAAATTCGAAGAAAGCCGCCAATGTTTTTGCCGCATTGCACGGGGTGCCGGGCGGCAATCTGATTTATCTCAATCTGCCGGAGTCGATTGTGACGGGTCGTGCAGAATGTACGCCGGAGGAATTCCAGACACTCATTTATGATCCTGCTCAGAAAATTATTGAACAGCGCGGCCTCACTAATCAGGTGCTGGCGTGGGTTTATTCCGTCGATTTTCCGATCCGTGTGGTTACTTCGCCGAACGACCGGCAACAGATGTCCCTCATGGGGCTTACCTTTACGCGAGGTAAAGTGCCTGCAATGGAAATGATAGAAAAAGGGCTTTTTGCGTCGTCGCTATTTGCCGGACCAGTCAAAGAGGGTGGCCCCCAGCGGCTACCGTTTTCATTTCAAATGATCAAAGAAGGGGATGGCGGGCTCGGAGATAAAATGCCGCTGCCGTCTATGATGCTTGGTTATATCGGTGAAAATGGCACCGATATGGACACGGTATTGCGCTGTTTGCAAAACGGGGTTTTGGCCCGTCAAAGCGGTGCGGGTAAGCCAGTTTTACTGGTACAGACCGGCGATAAGGCCCGTTCCGGTCCGCGCGAATGGCAGTTTGCCGCGGTGAAGGCGGAGATGGGATCGCGTGGCGGATCGGCGACCATTTATACCAATCAGCCGCCCGCACAAACCAATTTGATGGGGATTATGATTGGTGCTGAAACCGTGACGCCGTCCGCATTTGGCTCCTTTGCTCCTGGCGCATTTGCCGAGCATCTGACCAGCTGGTCGGCCGAGTTTCAGAAGCCGCAGACAAAATGTACTGACTGGCTTAAAGCCGGGGCCACCGTGACGGCGGGTATGGTAACCGAGCCGTACAATGCCTGGGTTAAATTTCCACACGCCCGCTTCTTTGTTCATTACGCCTCCGGGTGTTCGGCGATGGAGAGCTTTTATCAATCCATTTTAAGCCCACTTCAGGTGCTGTTGCTGGGCGATCCGCTTTCACAGATTGTCGGACTGCCGGTGGAAATTAAAACCATCGGCCTGAGCAAGGAAATCACCAGCAAAGTAGATGCGGCTTTTGTAGCCGATGCAAAACTTCCGATTGCCGCGCCGATTCTTTATGGGGCGTTACTCGATGGAAGACAGATCAAAGAATCTGATGGTGTCACATTGATTGAACTGCCGTTCAAGGAGATGGGCGACGGGTATCATGAGGTGCGTATTGTTGCGCAGGCCTCCGCGCCGGTAACGCCGGGCTGGTTTAAGGATTTCCCCGTGATGATTAATAAAAAAGGGCGCGCGGTGGCCATCACCGGAATAGCCGAAGGTGGAGTCCGTCAAATTGCCTTTAAAACCATGGTCGGAGGCAAAGAAAAGCCGAAGGATTTTTATCTGCTTTGGAATGGGCGCCCGCTGGATCGTAAACCGTATGCCGACGGCGTTGGGCTGACGTTCGATGAGCGAATGGTCGGTGAAGGCCCGCACCGTATTCAAGTCGTTACGGTTTATGAAGACGGCATGGAAGTGCGTAGTGCACCGCAGGGTTTCATGATCGCCTTCAAGCCGGAGGGTAAAGCTGAATGAGCCGACCTTGTGTATTTTTTGACCGCGATGGTGTGGTGAATCGCGTTCCGGACCCCGAGCTCTATGTCACCAGCTGGGATAAATTCCATCTGCTGCCCGCCTTTGTTGAATCGCTTCATATCGTCCAGCAACGCGGCTGGGCAGCGGTGATTGTCACGAATCAGCAGGGTGTTGGTAAGGGGGCCTATTCCAGAGAGACGGTCGAAGAAATGCACAAAAATTTGCGCGGGGCGTTGGCGGAGCAGGGGCTTGATCTGCTCGATATCTTTTACTGCCCGCATTTGGCGGCGGACGGCTGTGCCTGTCGCAAACCGAAGCCGGGCATGTTTCTGCTGGCCGCTGAAAAACATGGCATTGATCTGAGCGCCTCATGGATGATTGGCGATCAGGAGCACGACGTCGCGGCGGGACATGCAGCCGGTTGTCGCTGCATTCGTGTCGGCGGGGAAAAAACCGCCGCCGAGCATCAGGTTTTTTCCATGAATGAATTGCCCGCTCTGCTCGACAAAATCCTCTGACCACTTTATTTTCCCGCGCTATGCAATGGATTTCAAACAGCCCGTCCGATACCTGGACGATCGCCGCTGAGTTTTTCCAGAGATTGGAAATTCCGGCGGTGATTGCTTTGCATGGCAATCTCGGTGCCGGCAAAACCTGTTTTACGCAAGGGCTGGCGCAGGCCGCAGGTGTTAAAGAACCGGTTTGCAGCCCAACGTATACTATCATTAGTGAGTACCGCGGAACTGTACCGTTTCATCATATCGATCTTTATCGGCTGGGCGGCCCTGAAGAAGCGTTCGATCTGGGCCTCAATGACTATCTGGAAGCCGACGGCATAACCGTGATCGAGTGGGCTGAGCGTGCCGCCGAATTGCTCCCGCCTTCAACGATCCATATTCGACTGGATCGCGGCGACCGTGAAGAACGGCGCACCATAGAAATTGTAGACGACCCCTTTCTGTAAGAATTTTGACAGGATTACAGATCGACTGGATGTTAAAGATCCTTATCCTGTTATCCGGTCTAAAAAATATGATTATTTTAGGTATAGAATGTTCCTCGCGGCAGGGCAGTGTGGCCTTGCTTAAAGACGGTACGATGCTGGCCGAAAAGACGTGGATTGGCGAAAACGTTCGCCATAATGTGCTGTTTCATACGCTGGAAACGTTGCTCGGCGAGGCCGGTGTTTCATACAGCGATATTTCGCTTTATGCGGTGGGGCGCGGTCCGGGCTCTTTTTCCGGCATGCGGATGGCCTTTGCCGTCGCGCAGGCGCTGGCGTTGCCGAACAAAACCGAGGTGCGCGCTGTCAGCAGTGGTGCGGCGCTGGCGCTGGCCGCCGCACACGAAACCGGTGCAAAGCAGATTGCCGTTGTTGGCGATGCCCGCCGCGGGCAATGTTGGGTCGGGTTGTTTAACGTGGGACAGGCTTCCAGCCTGTCCACAGATAGACTGGAAGCCTGTCCTCCCACGTTGGTTCAAGACTGGAAATTGGTTCCTTATGCAGAGATTGTGCTGCCAGAAAGCGCGCTCGTCATCAGCCCCGAGGCGGAGCGGCTGACTGGATTTTTTCCAAGCATCGGAAATGCACGCTTTCCGCGGGCCAGCGATGTTGCCGCACTGGCCGGAAAACAGGCCGAATCTGAACCGCTGGAGCCGCTCTATATGCACCCGCCGGTCTTCGTAGAACCGAAATTTGTTGCCCATACCCTTTTTTGTGTCTCTTCATAGGGTTTGCGGCTATTTTCCCGCCCTTCAAGTTGATTTGAGCGGGTGCCAGTGTTAGGGTCTCCGCCGTTAAAGGATTTCATTATGGAAAATAAGAATGATCAACCGTTGTCTCCGGAACCTGAAAAGGGTGTGCCGCCTCGTAAAAAAATGCCGCAGGTGAAGGCTCCGATGCAGATGAAGGGCTTTGCCGCCTGGTTTTTGATGATGGCGCTGGTGCTGATGGCTCTGCAATTCTTTCAGAAGCCCGAACAACAGGAGCAGACGAGCTACAACCCCGACTTTGTTCAGTTAGTTAAAACAGGCCGTATCATCAGTTGCGAGATCGTGCGCGATGCCGAGGGCACCGATTATATTACCGGGGAGCGGACTGATGTGGACGCAAAAACCGGTGCACTTAAGAAATTCCGCGTGGATGTGGTGATTACCGAAGACCTGCTGAAAATGCTTCAGGAGAATAACGTCACCTTTAAAGTGCGGCCGCATTCACCGTTTTGGCGGGCATTCTGGAGTGTTGCGCCGTTCATTATCGGTTTTATCATTATCTATTTCTTTTTCTTCCGGCAGATGAAGATGGCAGGCGGACGGGCCATGAGTTTTGGCAAGAGCCGCGCCAAACTGCTTCAGCGCGACGACAAAAACCGCAAGACGTTTGCCGATGTCGCCGGGGTTGATGAGGCGAAGGAAGAGTTGCAGGAAGTGGTCGAGTTTTTGAAAAATCCGAAACAGTTCCAGCGGCTCGGCGGAAAAATGCCGAAGGGCGTTCTGCTGGCGGGCGCACCGGGAACCGGTAAAACGCTGATTGCCAAGGCGGTTGCGGGCGAGGCCGAAGTGCCGTTTTTTTCCATTAGCGGATCGGACTTTGTCGAAATGTTTGTCGGCGTTGGTGCCAGTCGTGTGCGCGATATGTTTGAGCAGGGCCGCAAAAGTGCGCCGTGCATCATTTTTGTGGACGAAATCGATGCCGTGGGTCGCAGCCGGTTTTCCGGTATGGGCGGCGGACACGACGAGCGCGAGCAGACACTCAATGCCCTGTTGGTTGAAATGGACGGCTTTGACACTACCGAGGGCGTCATCATTATCGCGGCCACCAATCGCCCTGATGTACTTGATCCTGCACTGATGCGTCCGGGCCGCTTTGACCGGCAGGTTTTTATCGATCTGCCCAATCTTAAAGGGCGCGAGGAAATTCTAAATATTCACATCAAGCGCATTACGCTGGCCCAAGGTGTGGATCTCACGAAAGTAGCACGCGGAACGCCAGGGTTCTCCGGTGCGGATCTGATGAATCTTGTCAACGAAGCGGCATTGCTCGCCGCCCGGCGCGGTGCGGAAGCCGTGGAGTTGCCTGACTTTGAAGAAGCGCGCGATAAAGTATCATGGGGTCGTGAACGTCGTAGTCACATGCTTGATGCGGAAGAGAAAAAGCTGACCGCTTACCATGAAGCCGGGCATGCCATTGTGCTGGCGAAAACCGAACAGACTGAACCGTTGCACAAGGTGACTGTTATTCCGCGCGGCCGTGCACTCGGCGCCACGATGCAGCTGCCGGAAAAAGATCGCTACACGCAGGGCCGCAAACGTCTGATGGGTATGTTGATCGGCCTGATGGGCGGACGTGCTGCTGAAGAAATGGTTTTCGGCGATGTTACCACTGGCGCGCAGAATGATATCGAACGGGCCACGCGCATCGCCCGGGCAATGGTTTGTGAATTCGGTATGAGTGAAACGCTCGGCCCGCGCAATTATGGTTCCGGTCAGGAACAAATGTTCCTTGGTCGCGAAATCAGCCGGAATGAGATACACAGTGAGCAGATCACGCAGAAGATTGATGCCGAGATCGATCTCATTCTTAAAGAAGCGCATGAAACGGCCGCGAATATTTTAAAAGATCACCGTGATCGACTTGAGCTGATCGCTGAACTGCTGATCAAGTATGAAACACTCGATGGCGAACAGGTTATGGAAATTCTGAAAACCGGCAAAGCACCGGAAGAATTGCTCAAAAACGGTAACAGTCACACGGAAACGCCGCCTGCTGAATAGTTTTGATCCGCCGCCGGCCGGGCCTCAGATAATTTCTGCGCCAGCCGATGGTGTGACGGTGAGGAACTCCGGAGTGATGCCTTTTCCGTGACAGGTGGCGGATATTTTTTCTGACACAGCCTGTGCCTGAGCTCTCTGAACCATCACGATGGCGCAGCCGCCGAATCCGCCGCCGGAAAGTCGTGCTCCAAGCGCGCCGGCCGCCCGGGCGGCTTCGACGACGATGTCGAGTTCCGGGCAGGAGTTTTCAAAGTTTTCAATCGAGCTTTGGTGCGATTCAAAAAGAAATTGTCCGAAGCCCTTGATATCTCCTTTGCGGATCAGCTCCATGCTTTTTTCAACGCGGTCGATTTCGCCGATGACATGCGCGGCACGTTTGGCGGCGCCTGCGGCAATCCGGCCCCGGTTGGCCGAGAATTCTTCCGGAGAGACATCCCGCAGTGCGGTGACGGGATGAGGCAGTATTTCTGCCAGTTGCGCGGCGGCCTGTTCGCAACGCTCCCGCCGTTCATTATAGGGTGAATCCGCGAGGCTGTGCTTGATGTGAGGGTTGACGATGAGAAAATCGATATCGTCCGGCAACACGACCGATGAAACGTCCAGTGTCCGGAAATCCGAGTGGATAAGACCGTGCCCGCGACCGAAAATGCTGGAGAATTGATCCAGCAGTCCACAGTTTGTTCCCGCGAACAGATGTTCAGCACGTCGGCAAAGGCGGGCGATCTCTTTTTTATCGATGGTGACATTGAGAATGTGAAGAACGGCATAAGCGGCGGAGACTTCCAGCGCGGCGGAGCTGGAGAGCCCGGCGCCGAGCGGCACGATACCCAGAGAGGTGCAGTCGAGTCCGTCAATTTTTTGTTCCAAATGCTCCTGAATGAAGTGAAAAACGCCTTTGACGTAACTTCCGCTGCCAATGCCGGGAACTTTGTTGGTGTCTGTGATTTCAAAACTGGCGTGCTGTCCGGCGTCTGCGGCATACAGGTGGATGCCGGGGCGGGCGGAGCGCGATATACAAAAACAGTGGCCGAAGTTGATGGCGGCAGAAAGTGTCGTTCCGGCATTGTAATCGGTGTGGTTGCCCAGCACTTCGATACGGCCCGGCGCCCAGGCAATGCTTTCCGGCTTTTTCCCGAAATTTTCAATGTGGGCAGCTATAGTCTTTTTGATCGCGGCATCTTTTGTCATGTCACCACCTGTTAGTTAAAAAGCCGGAATCTACAGACAATGAACCCTTTATGCCATAGGAGAAAAAAGCAAAGTAATGGACTTTTACGTCAAAATACGCTTAATTCATCAAATGCTAGCGACGCTAAACCATACGATCAGTCAAAAGGTTGCGGAGGTATTCGACCTTTATACCGAACTGCACGGCGCACGGGTTTCCCTGTTCGGGCCGGATAAGCGAATTCTTTATCCGGATGAAAAAGGGCGTCCGAATTGTGCCTATTGCCGGATGTTGCGCGAAACGCTGGGACTGGATTCCTGCTGTCGTGATCTCGACCGGCAGATGATGGAAACGGCGCGGAATAAAAATGAGATGATTTCCTATACCTGCCATGCAGGTATGCGGGAGGCGGCCGCGCCGTTGATTGTGAACAACGAACTGGCTGGATTTGTCATGATCGGACAGTTTCGCAGTCAGGCGGTTCCGGATGTTTCACCCTATGCGGCCCGTTGGGAAAATGAGCAGGGGAACGATGCATTGCAACGGGCTTTTGCGGACAGCGCCGTTTTTCCTGAAGAAAAAATTGAAGTGCTTCTGGCGATGTTGCGGCAGTTACTGGAATTGATCATCCGCAGTCAGCTTATCCACCATAAAGACTACGACCTGATTGAATCGGTTATTGAAAGGATCCGGCAGCATCCGGATCGTACATTAAGCATGCAGGAAGCGGTAAAGATCAGTGGGCGCAGTGCATCGACCGTTTCGCGGCTGTTTAAAAAAATCACCGGACAGAGCTTTAAGCAATATCAAACCGGATTCCGGCTGGAGCGGGCGGTTGAGCTGCTGGAACAGATGCCGAACCGGCCCGTTGCAGAAATCGCCCGGCTGGTCGGCTTTGAAGACCCGTTCTACTTTTCACGTCAGTTTCATAAACATATCGGCCATTCGCCCAGCGCAAGCCGCAATCGATAGGAGCTTGCATAACAGCCTACGAGGGGTGAATTGACTTGCCGCCTGGTTTGCGGCACCATCCGAGCATGGTCGCTACCAATAAAATTCATGCGTGTGCCCGGGAAGTGGCGGAGAAATTTCATCCCGAAAAGATCGTCCTTTTCGGATCTTATGTTTACGGAAAGCCGACGGATGACTCGGACATAGATCTGCTGGTCGTAATGAACCACAAAGGCAGTTCGGTGAAACAGGCCGCGGAAATCCGTTCCTCGTTGCGGACCGCGTTCCCAATCGATGTGCTGGTTCGGTCGCCCCGTAAAATCCGTGAACGCCTGAAAATGGGTGATCCGTTTTTCAAAACCATCGTTGAAAAAGGCGAAGTACTCTATGAAACGCCTGACGCTTGAATGGATCGAAAAGGCGGAAGGGGATTTTCATTTATTGGAACGGGAAATCCGTGCCCGCAAAAACCCCAGCTATGACGCTGTCTGCTTCCACGCCGAACAGTGCGCGGAGAAATATCTCAAAGGCCGTCTGACAGAAGCCAAAATCGCCTTCCCGAAAACCCACGATCTGGTTCCGTTTCCACCCTTTGGGGAAAGTGTGCTAACGTGCCGACGGTTTTCCATAGATTGAAACTTATGCAAACACGTGACACAGATTTTCTGGTAATCGGCAGCGGGGTGGCGGGGCTGACCGCCGCGCTGCGGCTGAGCGCGCACGGCAAGGTGCTGGTGGCGTCCAAACGCGAGGCGTCCGAATGCAACACGCGCTATGCGCAGGGTGGCATCGCCTGCGTGGTCGATCCGGCCGATTCCATGTCCGAACACATCACCGATACACTGCAAACCGGCGGCGGTCTCAGCGAGGAATCCGCCGTACGCGCCATTGTCGAAGGCGGGCCGGAGCGCATTGCGGAACTCGAAACGCTGGGCGTTCATTTCGAGCGCAGCTCGGATAATCCCGCTGAATACGATTTAGGTCAGGAAGGCGGACATTCCCGCCGCCGCGTGCTTCACGCCGGCGACATTACCGGTCAGGCGCTGGCCGACGGACTGCTCGCTCGCGCCAAGGCCGACCCGAACATCACCATCGCTGAAAATCTGGTCGCCATTGATGTAATTCCGACCGGCTGGATCGGGCTGGGCGGCGAAAACCGCTGTGTCGGTTGCTACTTTCTCGACAAAACGTCCGGCGAAATTCTTGCCGTCCGCTCGCCCATCACGATCCTGGCCACCGGCGGGCTGGGCAAAGTTTACCTGTATACCAGCAACCCGGACGTTGCCACCGGCGATGGTGTGGCGATGGCGTGGCGCGCCGGTCTGCCGATCCGCGACATGGAGATGATTCAGTTTCATCCGACCTGTCTTTATCATCCCGACGCGAAAACTTTTCTGATTTCGGAAGCGGTGCGCGGCGAGGGTGCGAAACTGATCGACCGGCGCGGGCATGAGTTTGTTTATGATTTCGATGAACGCGGTCCACTGGCTCCGCGTGATATCACGGCGCGAGCCATCGACTCGGTGATGAAGAAATACGGCGACCCGTTTGTTTATCTCGATATTTCGCACCGTGACGCCGACTTTTTGCAGCAGCGTTTTCCGACGCTCTACAAAGCCTGTCTGAAGTACGGTTTTGACATGGCCCGCGCGCCGGTGCCGGTCGTGCCCGCCGCGCACTATTCCTGCGGCGGCGTGGTCGCCGATGTCAACGGGCGCACGGCGATGCCGGGGCTTTATGCCATTGGTGAAGTTGCCAGTACCGGACTGCACGGCGCTAACCGGCTTGCCAGCAACTCGCTGCTTGAAGCGCTGGTTTGCGGGCACCGTTGTGCGGACGATGCTTCCAGGACCTGGAAAAATAATCCCGTGCAGAATATCACTATTCCGCGCTGGGAGTGCGGCGACGCGGTTTCCAGTAATGAAGAAATCGTCGTTGAGCACGACTGGAACGAAGTGCGCTCGGTGATGTGGGACTATGTCGGGATTGTCCGCTCCGACCGGCGTTTGGCGCGGGCCCGGCGGCGCATTCATAACATCCGCGAGGAAATCCGCAGCTATTATAAGGAATATCTCGTCACCGCCGACCTGATTGAACTGCGCAACCTTGCCGCCGTCGCGGAACTGATCGTTCGTTCGGCTCAGCGCCGCAAGGAAAGCCGCGGACTGCATTACAACGAAGACTGGCCGGAAACTTCTGCCCACGCGCGGCACACCGTCATTCAGGACCGTCCCGGCGGCCCGCTGGATGTGGAATAAGGTTTCCAAGGCTCGGAAAAATCGGGTAGAAACTGTCCAACGTTTGGAAGTGGAGGCTGTATGAAGATGAAAATTGGTTGTCTGATTTGTCTATCGGCAGTGTGTGCGGCATTTTCGCAAACGAATGAAGGAGTCTCTCCTTTGCCGGGCATGGAGACTGTTTGTGCTGTTACGAACGAGCCCGTAAGTAAACCCGTGTATGTGACACGGATGCCTCCGGTTCCGAAGACGACGTATGTGCCTAAAAATTCGCCTGATACGCTGCAGCGGTTTATTGATTTGGCTGATCCAGGCGATGAGCTGGTGGTGGCACCAGGTATTTATGATATCGGCGGACGGCAACATAATCAGGCTGGACCGGCAACCCGTCTGGTGATTGATAAGCCGCTGACGCTGCGCAGTGCGGAAGGTCCCGAAAAAACAATTATTGCCGGCGGTCCGGCGACGCGCTGTATTTATATGACGAACGGGGTGCAGGTGATTGGTTTTACGATTACGGGCGGCGAGACGATGAAGGAGGGCCCGGAGGGTAACAAGTTTACGGCACTTTCGGGCGGCGGCGTTTGGAGTGAGTCCAACAGCGTGCTGGTGAACTGTGTGCTATCGAGTAATACGGCGTTGTGGTACGGCGGCGGGCTTTATGGCGGGAGTGCTATCGGATGCATTTTTACAGAAAATACTGCGCGGCGGTCCGGCGGCGGAGCAAGTAATGCACGGCTGAGCAGTTGTCTGGTGCAATACAACCGTGCAGACCTTTTTGGCGGCGGGACTCATCACAGTGAGTTGCACAACTGCACGGTGACGCATAACCGGTCGGATGTGATGGGCGGCGGCGCGGCTTTCGGGTCGGCGCAAAACACGGTTTTGCATCACAACCAGACGCGAATGGTCGGGCACAACTTTTTTGATGTGGATATGAGTTACTGCTGCAGTATGCCTAAGGCGCGCGGACCGGGAAATATCGGTGCGGAGCCGGGCTTTAAGAATACAGATCAGGGCGTTTTTTCACTGACTTACGACTCGCCAATGATTGATG
>JBILEA010000222.1:0-4742 GCA_044352355.1 Pontiellaceae bacterium
GCCTCCATCATCGGCCTCATCGGCAACCCCGGACAGGCCAACTATGCGGCCTCCAAGGGCGCAGTCATTGCTTTTACCAAAACGGTGGCTAAAGAACTTTCCAGCCGCAACATCCGTTGCAACGCAGTCGCCCCCGGGTTCATCAAGACCCCGATGACGGACAAGCTTTCAGAAGAGGTTCAGCAGAAAATGCTGGCCAATATCCCGCTGGGCCGCTTCGGCGACCCTGAAGACGTGGCCAATGTGGTCGCTTTCCTGGCGGGGGATGCCTCAGGTTATGTCACCGGACAGGTGATTTCGACTTGCGGCGGGATGGTCATGTAGGTTAAAGAGACGGGCAATCAGTAGCCGAAACAAGGAGAAATACTATGGCACTTGCAGATAAAGTAAAAGACATCATCGTTGAACAGCTTGGCGTAAACGCCGATCAGGTCAATCCCGGCGCTTCGTTTATCGAAGACCTCGGCGCTGACTCGCTCGACACCGTCGAACTGGTTATGGCTTTCGAAGAAGAATTCGGCGCGGAAATTCCGGACGAAGATGCTGAAAAGCTCACTTCCGTCGGTGCCGTGATCGACTATCTGAAGTCAAAAGGTCTTGGAGAATAAAGACCGCTTGTGATAGAAAAACCGGGAACCTTTAAACAGGTTCCCGGCTTTTTTATATCGATATTCGAAGGAGAATTATGAGTCGTCGTAAAGTAGTGATTACAGGGATGGGCGCAGTGACCCCGATCGGCAACAATCTGGCTGAGTTCTGGGACGGTCTGAAGGCCGGGAAATCCGGCGGTGGACGCATCACCAAGATGCAAACTCTTGAAGGGTTTACTACGACGATTGCCGCCGAAGTCAAAAATTTTAATCCCGAGCTTTTTATTTCTAAAAAAGAAGCCCGCAAAATGGATCCATTCACTCAGTATGGATTGGCGGCTTCTATCATGGCGATGCAGGATTCCGGACTGGATCTTACCAAAGAAGATCTTGAGCGTATCGGCGTCATTGTAAGTACCGGCATCGGCGGACTCCAAATTATGGAAGCTTCGCAGGACATTTACCGCGAACGCGGAGCCGGACGGCTTTCCCCTTTTGTTATTCCGGTTATGATTACCAATATCGTCGCGGGACATGTGGCTATTCAGTACGGGCTTAAGGGCCCTAATTTCTGTGTTACCAGCGCCTGCGCCTCGGCAACTCATTCGATCGGCGAAGCCTTGCGTATTATTCAGCACGGCGAAGCGGATGTGATGCTGGCTGGCGGAACCGAAGGGGCCATCACCCCGCTTGGCGTTGGCGGTTTTTGCGCTTTGCGTGCACTCACCACCCGTAATGATGATCCAGAACATGCTTCGCGCCCGTTCGATCTCAATCGCGATGGCTTCCTCATTGGCGAAGGTGCCGGTGTTATCGTTATTGAAAGTGAAGAACACGCCAAGGCCCGCGGCGCGAAAATCTACTGCGAACTCGCAGGGTACGGGCGCACGTGCGATGCCCATCACATAACTGCACCGGATCCGGATGCCGGGCAGGCGGCGCGCGGTATGCGGCTTGCCTTTGAAGATGCCGGTCTCACGGCAACAGATATTGATTACATTAATGCCCACGGAACCAGCACGTCCCTCAACGACAAGGGTGAAACGCTGGCCATCAAAAAAGCGCTGGGTGACCACGCCTATAAAGTGGCGATCAGCTCAACCAAAGGGATGACCGGGCATCTGCTCGGTGCCGCCGGAGGCATTGAAGCCATCGTTTGTGCCATGGCCATCAAAGAAGGTCTTGTTCCGCCGACCATTAATTACGAAACGCCTGATCCGGATTGCGATTTAGATTACGTTCCCAATGTCGCCCGCAAGATGGAAGTTCGTGCCGCGCTCAGCAATTCGCTCGGATTTGGCGGCCACAACGCCACTCTATGCTTTAAAAAAGCATAAGATCGCGATGCGGCAAAAAGATTAATGGGATTTCGCCACGGTTCGCGCCGTGGCGTTATTGTTACGGGTAACGACCCATAGACCTGCCAGCAGGGCAAGAGCATTAGATAGTCCGGCAATTAGAGCCATCTGTTGAGCGGTTCTATGGAAAAAGTAAACAGACGCCAGGTAAAGCAGTGCGCAAAGCACGATGGCGCTCAGATCTTTGAAGCGCCGTTGGGCCAGTAGAAATTGTACAACCACGTTTAGTAGCGCGGAAGCGCCCATGGCAGCCGCCATGAGTCTGGTTAAAAGAATTAACGAGTCTGGGGCCGCTGTAATTCCAAACACCATACGAAGCAAGAGTCGCGGGAGCAGAAAACACCCAAACGCCGCCGCTGCGACGCAAAGCCCCGTGTACCCGAATGATTGAAAAAAGATTTTCCGGTGTTTTATTGTGGCTTCGCCGGATGAGGCCACCTTGGGAAACATGGCCACCGCCACGGCCATTGAAAACCAAGCAACCATCCGTCCCAGGGTTGATGCATAAGCAAATTCCGTGTTTTCAGGTAGATAGTGTTTTACCAGCACGACATCGGCGGTCATCAACACAGCAAAAGCGAGTTGAATAAAAAAGCTTTGCAACAGATAGAATCGCATGCTGGGCAGTGAGCCGTTGGTTTTTTCTCCACCGCGCAAAACCAGAAAAAGACCAACACCCAATACGGCTGCCGACAAATAGACCCCTGATCCGTGCCCAAGCATCGCCCACCCGCAGGCAGGATATAAAAACCAGACAAACCCGGCACCTAGCAAAAGGCGAATGATTGCGCCCATAATGGAAGAGGCTGAACTCCAACCAAAAAGTTGCAATCCCTGCGCGGCTCCAGTCAAAATAGGAAGCCAGAACATGGCCGGAAGCAGCGCTCCGGCAATAATAACGGGCGCGAGCCGATTCAAATGCAGAAACCCGGCGACCGGCCCATTAAATAAAATAACCGTCGCACCCAATGCAAAAGCAGGTGCTCCGGTTAATAGAAGCCATTTGCGAAGCAGGCGTTTTACATCGCCCGCGCGCCCTTCCTGCTGAAGCAGGCTGCTGTAGCGGCTCAATCCAGTAGCGAGCGTGGAAAGCGGATATCCGAGAATGGTTAGCATTCCTAAAAAAGCCGCTAATAAGGCGTATTCTTTTTCTGGTAGTGCGCGGCTAACCATCATTTGAAAAGCCAGATTGCAAACATGCACCACCATCATGCCGGCAAAAAGAATCACTGTATGTCTCAGCAAATCATTCGCAAAAAGGGCGCTACGTCTGGATCGAATTGTTGTCATAGGCTTTAAGTCGGACAAACATAGCGGGAACCGTCTTGTAGCGGCAGTCAAAAGTTAAATTTTCAATCTTAAAACCAGTGTGAAATAACAGTTTCCTTTTTTTGGCGGTTGTGGCATCTTCCCGTTTGCAATTCATCCAAAGGGATGATGCATCGGTTCGAGACCTTGTGTCATGGGTCGGGAATTGGTTATGAAACAGAGTATAGTATGACACATGGAGAAAGAACAGATGGACATCTACGTAGGAAATCTGCCGTATACGGCAACAGACCCTGACCTGCAGGAACTCTTTGAGCAGCATGGTAAGGTCTCGTCGGCTCGCGTCATTCTCGACCGTATGTCGGGACGCTCAAAAGGCTTCGGCTTCGTCGAAATGCCTGATAAGGCCGAAGGACAAGCTGCAATCGACGCTTTGAACGGCTCCGATTTCATGCAACGTGCGATCCGCGTTAACGAATCCCAGCCAAAACCGGCTGGCGAACGTCGTAGCAGCGGTGGTGGTGGTGGTGGCGGTTTCGGTGGCGGACGCGGTGGTGACCGTGGCGGCGACCGTGGCGGCGACCGTCGTGAATCACGCTGGTAGTCAGCGGCGATTCATATCGTTAGAACAGCGCACTTACGGGTGCGCTGTTTTTTTATTTTCCGGGATACCGAACCAGCCATTCGGCCAGTCGGCTAAGCGACGGAATCATAAAACGAAACGGCGAATAGAATATCCGCAGGCGCACCAAGGCCACTATCATATTTACTGATGAGCGCCCGATTTCAATTTTAGAGCCGGCGACATCATGCCAGATCGTTGGAATCTCGCGGATGGACGCACCAAGCCGTCGGGTTTGGAACAACATATCTACGTCAAAGGCCCAGCTCGTCACCCCGAGATGGTCTAATACGGGGAGCATCACTTCTCGGCGGAATAATTTGGCCCCGCACTGAGTGTCCGTCAACCGCAATCCAAACAGCACGCGCACCATGCCATTAAAACATCGTGAGGCCGCGCGCCGTGAAAGCGGCTGTTTAGGACTTACCTCCGATGCTTTCAGCCAGCGGGAGGCGATAATGCATCCATCGAGGCTTATTTTGTGGACCAAATCGTCGAACGCTTCCGGTGGGGTCGCGCCATCTGCATCTACAAACCCAACGAGATCGCCGCCGGCGTTCCGTGCCCCAAGCATTACAGCCCCGCCCTTGCCGACGCGCTTCAGCTCTTCGACTACTTTAATTTGCGAATATCGTTCGCCAAGCCCCCTGGCCACCTCGGCGGTGCGGTCGCTGCAGAAATTCGGAACGACGATCAGTTCGACTTCGTTCCCGTATTTTTTAGAGAAGTATTTGGCATAAACTTCAAGCATCGGCGGTAGCCGATGCTCTTCGTTGTGTGCCGGGATGACGATAGAAAGTTTCACAATGGGCGGTTCGGGGTCCGGATCTCGGGTTTAGAAGTCTGTTCGAACAGTTCGAGCGTGGTGTGGGCCTGTCCAAAGTGTGGAATTTCACCGGTTTT
>JBILEA010000223.1:0-4735 GCA_044352355.1 Pontiellaceae bacterium
AGTCCGGATAGCCCGGCTGGAAAAAATACTGGGGCCGCGTAGTCAAAAAGCGGCCCTGCTTCTGCTCGTTGATCTACTGGTGCAGACGAAAAACGAGGAGGAGCGCCAGGAGAAATCCAGCAAAAGAAACCCGCCCAAAGTCAATCCTGACGAGGGCGGGAGGCCGGCGGTATGTGAGTTTCAGTTCCGTCCGGCTCCGCCTGAAGAAGTGCAGCCTCCACCCGCATATATCGAATACATGGCCGCACAAGCAGCGCGGGCGGAACCGCCGCCGACGCAACCGGCTCAGCCGGCCCCCTCAAAGCCCAAACGCAAGACAGCTAATAAGGAGCCGCCGGTGATGGACATGAGCCCTCTTCCGGCGAACCGGCAGTTCCGGGGCTGGAGCGTTGAAAGCGACGACGAACAGCGCCGGCGAGTCCCTCCACTGGTGATTTGACGCTCCCGGCAACCCCTCGAGTTTGATTTATCAAACTTTGTGGAAATATTTTATATTTTTTTTCGCCCGAGAAAAACCGCAGCCAACAAAGCCTTTCTCAACCATTATCCCGAAGCCGAGTTGAAAATCATCACCACCCGTAATTTTTATTAAACAAGAACAGCAGATCAGGGTTGCACAGTCCGGATTTCAACGGAAGAGACCAACAAAGGGACCGTGCTATTTTGCACTGAATCGCGTAGCGTCAATAGATTTTTCCCCGGAACCAGCGTAACGGCTTCGGGAGTCCAAACGGTCATTTGCCCGTTCTGAAAAAGTTTCTTCTCGCTACCGTCCAGCGTTACTTGCTTGGTGCCGCCAGCCGCTACGCCATGAATCATCAGCGATGCTTTTTGCGGGATTTCTGTAAGATTCCAGACTTCAACGGTGGCCTCGTTCTGCAACAGGCGCCAGACGCGGTAATCACGAGTCGAAACGGTTTTCCAACCCGTGGAAAACAAAGCCACGGCGGTACGCCCTTCCATACGGGTGCGGGCGGCCACGTCTTCAGGCAAATTATAGTAAATGGTCGCGGTAAACGGTTCGACCGAATATAAAGACTCAGACTCACCCCGGTAGAAGAGCCCGAGTTGTGCCAACCGGAATCCCGCCCGATTGGTAATCGAATGACTTCGTGAAAACAACTCACGTACTTCCGGCCAAGGCCCCGTTTCCGGACGCTCCCACAGATGCTTCTCCTCATAAAAACCACTAACGGGATTGTCTTTGAAAAACTGTAAGGTGCGCTTGCGGAATTCCAGTCCGTTGTACTGCTCAGGAATCTGGTTAGGTACAGTCGATATAAACTGAACCTTTTTTGGTGCATGCACACGGAATTCGTTGTACGCAGTAAAAAACCGCTCGGTCACAATCGGCGTATCTTCCGGCAAGTTTTTATCTGCCCAAGCAGCAATCTCCGCATAAGGTCTAGGGACACCAGTCATTTTGGGGATTAGCATATTGGGCTCAACCCACAATCCAAAGGCAATCACCGGAATCAGCAGAACGATCGCGCCGCCACGTTTACCTCGTAGCTTTTCAAACGGATAGAGCAGTCCGGCGGATAAAAAAAGCAGATAAAACGGAACCAACGGGACGACACGAGTTATGCCGAAAATCCAAACACTTTTTTCAAGTGCCATTATATTCAGCATCAGCACCGTAATGAAAATAATGCCCATCACGGTAAAAGTGCGATTCTTGCGGAATCCGGTGATGTAACAAGCCAGCCCGGAAATGAAAACAAACGCCGAAAAACTCTGCCGCAACGGAGTGGTACCCCAGGCGTAGGCACTGAACACCGGAGCTATTTTTGTCCACTGAGATACACTGCGGCCTGAAGAAAAAACTTTGGTCCAGTAGTCGCGAGTTGCACCATCTGAAGTAAACTCTTTGATCTGCTCAAGCCCCCATGGGGCGAGCAGTAACGGCAACCCGATAACCAGATAAGTCGCCAAAAGGATCAGCAGATCCGCTGTAACACGCCGGCGGCGGATACACGGCCAGCCAAACAACACGACATTAAACAGCACAAAGAAAAAAGCATATGGCCATGAACTCGGCGAAGACCACGTCATGATCAGGAACGCCGCCGCATTAACGAAATAAAAATAGCGCGGCACCTCCTCCTTTTTCAATAATCGTCCGGAAAGTCCCGCCGCCCATAAGGCAAAAAACGAGCCCAGCAGTGTGGGGGTATAAAAATACGCTTCACGAGACATCTGAATGCAGACCGGACTAAAAGCCGCCATCGCCGCCAACAGCATCGCCATGCGCCGTCCGCCAAATTCGCGACCGGCCATATAAGCGACCGGAACGGTCAGTATACCGCACAGCGCAAAGGGCAGAATCATCGTTCTGAACGAAAGCGGCAGATGAAAAAGATCAATGAACAGCTTGGCGGCGGCGGCGGCAAATGGAAGCTGTCCGGTCAGGCCGGTAAGCTCCATCCAGTTGGAAAAAATCTGTCCGGAGGAAACACCGCGATGGAATAGATCCCAAAAAAGAAAATTGTCGATTTGCAGAGAAGCTGTGCCGAGCCGGAACAGACGAAAGAAAGACGCCCCCACAAGCAACAAGAGCGGCACACTCATTTTTTTCAACGATTCACTCCGCATGGTTTACTCCTGCAACAAAGTATTGCGCACCTAAAGGAATGTTCCGCCGCAGAAAATCTGTTCCTCGCAAAACACCTGATTTAAAAGGGAAATAGAGAATGTATTGCGAGTCCAGTAAAGAAAACCCGGCCTCCCGAACCGTATTCGCCGCAACACGCATAGAAAGCAACTGGGCATCACGATCAAACTCACACCGCGCAACCGCAAGCTGCGTCAGCGGATTAAACGGATTGTGTTCGAAAATAAGCAATACGCCGCCCGGCTTAAGAATTCTCCTTACTTCCTTAAGCAGTGCAGCACGCTCTATCGGCACAACGTGATGCAACACACAAATAAGAAATGCAGCATCAAATGTCTCATCTGCAAACGGAAGCGCCTGCCCATCATATACTTCGTAATGAACCATCGGATTTTCGCGCTGGGCACGCTCAATACTGGCCGAAGAGACATCCACACCGGAAAGTTTCCCAAAATCAAAAAAAAGAAATCCATCCGTTTTTCCGACACCGCAACCGACATCCAGAACCTGCAGTTTTTTTGTATCCCCAAACTTCCGGCGCAACACATCGAGAATGCAGGTTGCTTTGGCTTGCGTGTAATAGTCGTGATTCCGGCCCATAAACCCGATGGATTTCTTCATCACCTCATCATAGCTTTCGCCGTACTCATCGAAAGCTGGCTTCATGCATCGGCTCCGGTTTTGCGAATCAGATAGAGCGGACGTTTTTTGGATTCGTCGAAAATCCGGCTGATGTACTGACCCAGAAGCCCGAGAGCTATCAATTGAACCCCGCCAAGAAAGAGCACCAGAACCGCCAGAGAGGCCCAGCCGCTGACCAATTCTCCATTGCCGGAAAGCTTCATCCAGATAATGCGGAATGCCAGTAAGGCCGAAACCAGCGCAACCAGCAACCCCGCATTCATCATCCATTGCAACGGCTTTCCCGAAAACGATGCAATGGCATCAAAAGCCAGCCGCACTGATTTCCAGACCGGATATTTGGTTTCGCCGGCATGACGCGCAGCGCGGTCATATTCAACAGCACATTGCCGAAACCCGACCCAGCAGGTAAGTCCGCGCATGAAGCGGTGCAGCTCGCGCACTTCCTTCAGTGCATCGACGATCTTGCGGTCCACCAGCCGAAAATCACCCGCATCCATCGGGACATTGACTTTGGCCATTTGGTGAAAAACCCGGTAGAAAGCAGCCGCTAGAAATTTCTTGGGCCAGGTTTCGCCTTCGCGGCTTTTCCGGACAGCGTAAACCACCTCAAAGCCTTCGTGCCATTTGGCGAGCAAATCAGCAATAGCCTCCGGAGGATCTTGAAGGTCGGCATCAATAATAACTACGGCATCCGCATCGGCATGATCCATTCCGGCCGTGATGGCAATCTGATGACCAAAGTTACGAGAAAGTTGAAGAATTCTGACTCTCGGATCGTCCGCTCGGATTTTTTCCAAACACTGAACGCTGCCATCCGTCGAACCATCGTCCACAAAAAGGAACTCAGCCGCTTCGTTCCGCCCAGCAAAAACCGCGCTCAACCGGCTGTATAATTCCGGCAGATTTCCCTCTTCGTTCAGAAAGGGAACTACAATAGCCACTGTCTTTCTCATAACATCGCCCCGTCCCGCTAAATTTAACTGGGGACGGATACTAGTCCATTTTTAACCGCGAATGAACCCTAATATCCGCGAATGTTTCTTGCCACGGAACCCTAACGCGGCAAGACAGAAACTAGATAAACACAAAGGCACAAAGGGCTCGAAGCTTAGTACGACTATCCGTCATTTTCTTGTTTTTTTGCACGGTTTCCTATGCACCCCTATTTCCATCAACAACTAAACAGGAGCAGTTTTTGACAGAATCATTGGCAGCAGAATCATGGGAAGAAACATGATTCTCGGGATAATGGTTCTGCTAACCACAGAAAAAAGGCGCGGCCACCGTCCCACACGCACAGAAGACAGGCAGGATGCCTATCCTACATTCCGACTTCGGGCCCCTTCGCTTCTTTGCGTCCTTGCGGTCAAAAAGAAGCTGATCGGCGGGTAATGAGAAAAACAGAATTTGTATAGTAATGACCGTCTGGGTCGGAGGTCAGGGGTCGGAGGTCGGGGGTCGGAGGTCGGGAGTCAG
>JBILEA010000034.1:0-15938 GCA_044352355.1 Pontiellaceae bacterium
TATTGATGAATTTATCCGGATAGATTTCGTTGAATTCCGGCATGACACGTTCTCGCAGCAATTGCGAATGAAGGCCGGCCACGCCGTTAACTTTGTGACTGCCGACCACCGCCAGATTGGCCATGCGCACCTGCCGGGTTCCGTTTTCTTCAATCAGGGAGACTTTTTGAATGATTTCGGTATCGCCGGAGTGATCCATTTCAACGCGCTGCAGGAAGCGGTGGTTGATTTCATAGATAAGCTGCAAGTGGCGCGGCAGGACGCGCTCCAGCAATTCGACCGGCCATTTTTCAAGGGCTTCGGGAAGGAGGGTGTGATTGGTGTAGGCACAGGTCTTGACGGTGATTTCCCACGCCTTTTCCCATGGCAGATGGTTTTCGTCGCAGAGAATACGCATCAGTTCAACGACGGCCAGCGCCGGGTGAGTATCGTTCATCTGAATCGCATTTTTCTGTGCGAACGAGTTGAAGTTGCTGTGGTTCTTATTGTAACGCCGGACAATGTCACGGATGGAGCAACTGCAGAGGAAGTATTCCTGGATCAGCCGCAGTTCCTTTCCGGCATGAGTGTTGTCGGATGGGTAAAGCACCTTGGTGACATTTTCCGCCCAGTTCTTTTCCTCAACGGCGCGGATATAATCACCCTGATTAAACACATCAAGCCGGAAGCCCTCGTCGGCGCGCGCGCTCCAGAGCCGGAACATATTCACCGTATTGTTATCATAGCCGATCACCGGGATATCGTACGGCACTGCTTTGAACATCTGCCAGTCGGTCCAGACCGGGTGGCGTCCGCGGTGGGTGCTGGAAATATTTTCAATACGGCCGTACACAAATATCGGCACGGTGTATTCCGGGCGGATCATTTCCCACGGATAACCCAATTCCAGCCAGTTGTCCGGGCGTTCTTTCTGCCAGCCATCTTCGAACTCCTGCCGGAAAATTCCGTGCTCATAGCGCAGGCCGTAGCCGTAGGCCGGCAGTTCCAGTGAGGCCATCGAATCCAGAAAGCAGGCCGCCAGCCGTCCGAGACCGCCATTCCCAAGACCCGCTTCAATATCCAGATCGATCACTTTCTGTAAATCGATATCCAGTCGTTTCAGCGCTTCGCGGGCGGAATTCATCATCCCGAGAGACAGAACATTTTGTTCCAGCAATTTGCCAATCAAAAATTCCATCGAAAGGTAATACAGGCGCTTAACATCTTTTTCGAGGTAGGTGCGCTGTGTAATGGTGAATCCGTCGACAGCCAAATCGCGCACGACATGAGCAAAGCTCCAGAACTTGTCAAAATCGGTTGCACTGCGCATATCCTTGCCGCGACTGTAACGCATGTGAAACAGCGTTCGCTCTTCAATCATATCGGCAGTAATTTTAGTTTTTTGTGGGCACTTCATAAATCAGTTCCATAGGTTGGATATAAAAGAAAGCAGATCATAATTTGAATAGAAGCCAGCCTGCAAATGAATTATCGTACTTATCGATGTTCAAAAATGTACAAATCACGCCGTATTATCGGAAACTTCTAGATGAACTCGGATCGAATCATCCGCTTCGCCGTAGCGTTGAAATACTGGATGACTGTACGCCTATGTCCGGTGAACTGGCCGATCCGCTCGGCGAGGCGGCTCATAGTCCGGTGCCCGGCCTTGTTCACACCTATCCCGATAAAGTGCTTCTCTTTGCCACCCTGAGCTGCGCCGTCTATTGCCGTTATTGCACCCGTGGTCGGCTCGTTGGGAAACATTCCAATGACTGGAAGCTTTCCGAAGCGGTTTTCCAATATCTGGAACAGCACGCGGAAATCCGTGATGTGCTGGTGTCTGGCGGTGACCCGCTGACCCTTTCCAATGCAGAGCTGGATCAGCTTCTCGGACGCATCCGACGTGTCAGACACGTTCGAACAATCCGGCTGGGGTCAAAGGTGCCGGCAGTTTTTCCATCGCGCATTACGCCGGAACTGGCTGAGATTCTGGCCAAGCACCGTGTATGGCTCCAACTGCACTTTATTCATCCGGCGGAATTAACCGCCGAAATGACCCGCGCCTGCGACACACTGGCCGGGGCGGGCGTTCCGATGGTCAGCCAGACGGTTTTGCTTAAAGGGATCAATGACGACACGGATACGCTGGCCGAACTTTTCTACGGACTGCTCGAACGGCGTGTTAAACCGTACTATCTATTTCAGTGTGACCCAGTGCTTGGATCTTCCAGCTTCCGCACTCCAGTTGAGAAGGGGTTACAAATCATCCGCGAACTGCAAGGGCGCATTTCCGGACTTGCTCTGCCGACCTTCGCTATCGATGCGCCCGGCGGCGGTGGAAAAATTTCGTTGCTGCCCAACTCGCAGGTCCGCCGCGACGGTAGCGAGATTGTCCTTACAAACTACGAAGGCAAAGAATATCGTTATCCGGATCATGAAATGGTTACGTAAAAAACCGAAAGTTCTGAAAATCGGACTGGCGCTGGGCGGCGGCGGCGCGCGCGGACTGGCGCATATCCAGGTGTTCGAAACACTCGATGAACTGGGTATCCGTCCGTACCGAATTGCGGGCACCAGTATCGGCGCGGTAATGGGCTCGCTTTACGCCTCCGGTCTTTCCGGAAAGGAAATTCATGCGCTGGTGCACCAGTGGCAGACCCCGCGACCAGAAAAACGGCACGGGATTCTTGACCGGCGTGATCTGCGCCGCTGGGCCGCTTTGCTTGATCCCTCATTTGACCGCAGCGGACTGTTTAAAGGCGAAAAAATCATCCGGTTTCTTTCCGACTTTGTGAAATGCACCACCTTTGAGGAACTGAAAATTCCGCTCTACGTCACAGCGGCAGACTATGGTGATGCCTCGGAAGTGGTCTTTAAATCCGGCGATCTGCTTTCTGCGGTTCGTGCCAGCATCGCCATTCCCGGTGTATTCACACCCGTCGAACGGGACGGGAATCTGTTGCTCGATGGTGGCGTTGTGAATCCGCTTCCTTATGACCTGCTTCAGGACGAGTGCGATCTGGTGATCGCCGTTGATGTCGGCGGAGTTCGTAACGCCGATGAAAAACACCGCCCGGCGTTTTTCGATACCGTCATTGGAGGTTTCGAAATTATGGAAGCTTCTATGATCCGCGACCGCCTGAAATCCAATCCGCCTGATATCTACCTCAAGCCGGATATTCGCAATGTCGGTCTGCTTGAGTTTAATAAAACAGAGCAAATATTTCATCAGTCTGCAGCGATCAAGGATGAACTTCGCAGACGATTGCAATGCCTATAAGGCTGAATGATACGGAATCAATATGATTTGTATTGATCGGAATCTGAAAAAGATTTTTACCACCCGCTTCCCTAACCCGAGTTCGCCAGTTGGGCGGCCTTTGAAGTCGTAAGTCGTTGGAAATCAACAAAACGATCTCGGAAGTCTTGACTACATTTCCAGTTTCAGTGGCACATTCGGAAGTCTCAATTTCAGTCGCCCCAGCACATCGCGCACCCTTGAACCCCAACGTTTTCAAGGTTCCGGTGTCCGGACATCGCTTGAAACGGACAAATATTCTTTCAGAACAGGCCCAACTGGCGAACTCGGGCTAATTGTCACGAACGATGGCGATCATATCCAAGACTGTATCATGGCGGATTTGGAATTAAAAATCCGTGTACATTCAGGCAATCCGTAGTTTATTCTCCGGCCTCTTAATTCCGAATCTGGAGCTATGTTATGAATAAAAACGATTTTTTAAAACAGTTGGGTGTTTCTGATGTTTATTACTACAGCCTGCCGGAGCTGGAAAAGCAGGGCGGCTACAATTTTTCCCGTATGCCTTTTTCGGTGAAGGTGTTGCTGGAGTCGCTCATTCGCATGCAAGGTCATCCGGCCTATACATCCGAACATATTTCACAACTCGCCAAATGGTCGCCGCGCAGTGAATTGGTTGAATTACCTTTTATGCCTGCCCGTGTGCTTTTGCAGGATTTTACCGGTGTTCCGTGCGTGGTTGATTTGGCGGCTCTGCGCTCGGCGATGCAGAAGGCAGGTAAAGACCCGTCCGTCATTGAGCCGCAGGTGCCGGTTGACCTCGTTGTTGACCATTCGGTACAGCTCGACTCCGCCGGATGCGCTGCTGCGCTGGAAACCAATGTGGCCCGCGAATTTGAACGCAACGCTGAGCGCTATAAGTTTTTGAAATGGGGACAGGGTGCGTTTGAAAAATTGCGCGTTCTTCCGCCCGGGCTCGGTATCTGTCATCAGATTAATATGGAATACCTCGCTGATTGCGTGGCAATCAGCGCGTGTCAAAAGTCAAAAGTCAAAAGTGGAAAGTCTGGGACATCCGACCTTCGACCTTCGACTTTCGACTGCGAAACCGAAGGTCTTCGCATTGCTTATCCCGACACACTGGTCGGGACCGACAGTCACACAACGACGATCAACTGTATGGGTGTGCTTGGCTGGGGCGTTGGCGGGATTGAAGCCGAGGCGGCGATGCTCGGTCAGCCGATTCCGATTCTGACACCGGAGGTGGTCGGTTTTAAATTTACAGGTACGCTCAAAGCGGGTGTGACAGCGACTGATCTGGCACTGACCGTTACCCGCATGCTTCGCAAAAAAGGCGTTGTCGGCAAGTTTGTTGAATTTTACGGTGAAGGCGCCGCTAATCTCAGTTTGGCGGACCGCTGTCCGGTTGCTAATATGGCACCGGAATACGGCGCGACAATGGGCTTTTTCCCGATTGACGAAAAGACCATTGGTTATCTGCGCGAAACCGGGCGCAGTGCAGCGCAGTGCGCGTTGGTTGAAGCCTATTGCAAAGCGCAGGGCATCTGGGGTTATGACATTGAAGCCGATTACAACGATACGCTCGAACTTGATCTTTCTACGGTTGAGCCCGCATTAGCTGGACCGAGCCGTCCGCACCAGCAACTGACTCTCTCCGGACTCAAAGAAGAATTTCAGAAAGACTTCGGGAGTCAGGAGTCAGGAGTCAGGCATCAGCAATCGGCAATCAGCAATCACTCGTCACCCGACACAAGCCACCCGGCGCTCCGGAACGGAAGCGTCGTAATCGCTTCGATCACCAGCTGTACCAATACCTCCAATCCCGGACTGATGATGGGTGCGGCTCTGGTTGCTAAGAAGGCGGTTGAAAAAGGACTGAAAGTTCCGGCCTTCGTGAAAACCTCACTGGCTCCCGGATCCCGGGCGGCAACCCTCTATCTTGAAAAAGCTGGACTGCTTGAACCGCTCAGTAAGCTCGGATTCCAGGTTGCGGCGTATGGCTGTGCCACGTGTATAGGAAACAGCGGTCCGCTGGCTCCGGAAATTGAAGTAGCAATTAAAGAAAAAGATCTAACCGTTGCCGCCGTGCTTTCCGGTAACCGGAATTTTGAAGGGCGCGTTCATCCGTTGACCAAAGCCAATTATCTGGCATCTCCGTTGCTGGTTATTGCCTATGCGCTGGCTGGAACGGTCAATATCGACCTCGAAAATGATCCGGTTGGAAAGGATCCCGCCGGCAAGGACGTATTTCTCAAAGACATCTGGCCGACCTCTGCCGAACTGCAATCTGCAATTGCACTGGCCGCCGATCCGGCGTTCTACACCGGTGTTTACGGCGATGCGGGAACGATCAGTCCTGAATGGAACGCGCTTGAAACAGTAGAAAATCAGGTGTTTGTCTGGGACGATGCGTCCACGTATATTCGCGAACCCTCCTTTTTTGAAGGTTGTGAACAGCCGCCCGCGCCATTGACGGATATCACGAACGCCTCCGTTCTCGGGTTCTTCGGTGATTTTATCACGACCGATCATATTTCGCCGGCCGGCAACATTTCCAAGAAAAGTCCGGCGGCTGATTATTTGCGTGCTCACGGTGTTGCCGAGCGCGACTTTAATTCCTACGGATCACGTCGCGGCAACCACGAAGTGATGATGCGCGGCACGTTCGCCAACATCCGCATTAAAAACAAAATGATTGCCGAAGAGGGCGGGCGTACAATCTACCTGCCGACCGGTGAAGAACTGTTCATTTATGATGCCGCCATGAAGTATGCTGAAACCGGCACACCGCTGGTTGTTCTGGCCGGCAAAATGTACGGTGCAGGCTCCTCGCGCGACTGGGCGGCTAAAGGCACTAAATTACTTGGCGTAAAAGCCGTTATTGCTGAAAGCTTTGAGAGGATTCACCGCTCGAACCTTGTTGGTATGGGCATTCTGCCCTGTGAATTCATTAACGGTGAAACGGCGGAGTCTCTTGGGTTAACCGGTAAAGAGAGTTTTTCAATCACCGGCGTGGCAGAAAATTTTTCACCTGGAAAAATTTTAGAAGTCAGAGGTCAGAGGACAGACGCCGGAAAAACTTCAGAAATCTGTTTTCAGGTAAAAGCCCGTGTTGATGCACCGCTCGAAATCGAATATCTCAAAAACGGCGGCGTGATGAATTATGTGCTGCGCGGGTTCATGAAAGATCGTTAAAACGCTCTAGTACATCGTAAAACTTAAAGCTTCGCATTTTACATCTATTTGATATAGATCCCAACGTTTTCAAGGTTCCGGTGTCCGGACATCGCTTGAAACGGACAAATATTCTTTCAGAACAGGCCCGACTGGCGAACTCGGCTAGCGAAGCGGGTGGTGAAAAAAAATATTCAGTAAGTTAATTTCGTATGAGCCGCAGCGCTGGGTTAGTTTGCGTAGAAGGGATACCGCTTCGGATCGGCCGCGCGGTTGGTCTTTTTCCAGCGTTTGTACATCCATAGCCAATGTTCAGGATGTCTGCTGACTTCACGTTCGATGGCGGAAAGGATCTGCCGGGTCAGTGCCCGGGTAGTTCCTTCGTCGGCGTTTTCCGGCGGCTGGATTGTTTCTGTGACGTAAACCCGGTAGCGCCCGCCGCGTTGCGGTGCGCAGAAGCCGATAAAAATCTCGCTGCCTGTTTTTGCCGCCAGAGCCGCCGGTGCGGGGGTTACCGGAACGGGCAGTCCGAAGTAATCAACCCAGATACCGCCTTCGTTTTCCTTGGTGTTTTGATCAACCAGAAAGGCGGTTTTTCCGTTGTTGCGCAGCACACCAAGCAGTTTGCGCAAGGCACCTTCGCGCGGAATAATTTTCTGTCCCGTTACTTCCCGTCGTGCAATCAGCAGACGGTTTACCTCCGGGTTTTTGACCGGCATGGCGATGCTGTAAAACGGAAAACCGTGCAGAGCCATCATCTGTCCAACGACTTCCCAGTTGCCGAAATGCGCGGTGATACAGATCTGATTTTTCTGACAGAGCAGCGGCTGCATACTGCTGTCGAGTTCGACATACCGGGTCAGCCGCTCTTTGGAACGGCTTCCGAACCAGATGACGTCGAAAAAGGTGCGTGTCATGGTGACGTAGGATGCGCGCAGAATGGATCGCTTTTCCGCCGGTGTTTTTGTGTCGCCGAAGGCCACGGTCAGATTGGCAAGGCCGATTTGCCGTCCGCGCCGGTCAAAGAGGAACCCAAGATGGCCTCCAAGATATGCGAGGCCGAGGATTGCATAGCGCGGCAGTCGCGGAATAACGGCCAGTCCTGCGCGGAATAGGGCCGTTTCAAACGGGCGGCGGGACTCGCGTTTTTTACGGCTTTGTTTAGACATAAATTACCTGATCAGATGAAGCGAAGGATTTTTATTATTCCTCTCTTCCATTCTTCCAATCCATTATCCAAAGACAACGGTCCGGTTTTTATAGACCAGAACCTTGTTTTGCAGATGCGCCCAGACGGCGCGGGAGAGAACCAGTTTTTCGAGATCGCGACCCTTGCGGATCAGGCTTTCCACAGAATCCCTGTGCGTAACGCGCATCACTTCCTGCTCAATAATCGGGCCTTCGTCGAGATCGCCGGTAACGTAGTGGCTGGTGGCGCCGACAATTTTTACGCCGCGCTGGTGAGCCGAGTGATACGGTTTGGCGCCCACGAATGCGGGCAAAAAGGAGTGATGGATGTTAATGACGCGGTTCGGATAGTTTTTGCAGAAGTCATCGGAAAGAATCTGCATGTACCGGGCCAGCACGATCACATCAATGTTATACTGTTTCAGCAGTTCCGATTGTTTGGATTCCTGCTCCGCTTTATTATTCTGCGTAACCGGGATGCAGTGAAAATCTATGCCGTGCATTTTTGCCGCCGGTTCAAGATCGGGGTGGTTACTGATGATCAACGGAATTTCTGCGTTCAGATCGCCGGAACTTTGGCGCGCCAGCAGGTCGAGCATGCAGTGCGGAAACTTTGAAACAAAAATTGCGATGCGCGGCTTGTAGTCTGAGAAATGCAGCTCGTACTTCATGGCAAAGCGCGCCGCAATCAGGCTGAATTTTTCGCTGATCTGGTCGCGGGGCAGGGCGAATCCCTTCAGTTCCCACTCAACGCGCATGAAAAAAACCTGCTCTTCGCCGTCCGTGTGCTGTTCCAGATCGATAATATTGCCGTTATGACGCATCAAAAAATCGGTCACGGCACAAACAATGCCCTGCCGGTCAGGGCAGGCGATCAACAGAATGGCAGATGCTTCGTTTTTCATAGCAGGATTCCTGTAACATTAACCGCGAAAGAACGCAAGGAACGCAAAAATAGTAGATTGGTATTCATTGAGCCTTCCTTTTGCGTTCCTTGTGTTCTTTTGCGGTTATGAAATCTCCCGATCATATCAAAATTGAGCACGAACTTTATAGACATTGGCCGAAAACACCAATAGGTTTTTGCGCATGAATAACAATCTGAAAAAATTGTTCGGCGTGATCGCGGCAACCGTCTTGTTGGTCGGGAGCTCTGGCGCGCAAATCGAAGCAGATGTACAAAAAACCACGGAACCTACAAAGGAAACAAAAACCATGATTCTGATCAAAACCACCAAAGGCGATATCAAACTTGAACTCGATGCCGTGAAAGCACCAAAAACCGTCGCGAACTTTCTTAAATATGTAGAAAGCGGGCACTACAGCAATACCATCTTTCACCGCGTCATTAGCAATTTCATGATCCAGGGTGGTGGAATGACCGCCAATATGGCCCAGAAAAAAGCTCCGTACACCGTGGAAAACGAAGCGAATAACGGCCTCAAAAATGTTCGGGGTTCGATTGCTATGGCCCGCACCTCCGATCCGCACAGCGCTGGCGCACAGTTTTTTATTAACGTCGTCGATAACGGCTTCCTCGACTTTAAAGCACCGACTCAACAAGGCTGGGGCTATTGCGTCTTCGGTAAAGTTGTCGAAGGCATGGACGTTGTTGATGCCATTCGCGCTGTGCCGACCGCTCCAGGCGACGTGCCAAAAGAAACGATTACCATCACCGAAGTTTCCGTGATCAAGTAACAGAAGCTTCGGAACACAGAATCTGGAACTCTGAACTCTGAACTTCAGTCGCATAGAGCGCATTCTCAACTCCGGCTTTCGGGCGGTGCTCGTCACCACCGGCGGCGGGTCGAGTGCGTTCAATGCATTGCTGACGACGCCCGGCGCATCACGTTTCGTTGTCGAAGCAAACATTCCGTACTCGCCGGAAGCGCTGGAACGCTTCCTTGGCGAAAAACCGGAACACTCTGTTTCTCCCGCAATTGCTTCAAAACTGGCGGTGCGGGCTTTCGAACAATCCCCTCCGGCGGAGGGGTGCCCGAAGGGCGGGGTGGGTATTTCGTGCACTGCGGCATTACAAACGGACCGTGAGCGGCGCGGTGAAAACCGCGCCTTCATCTGCATCAAAACGTCCGAAGCTGAAAAACTCTACGCGCTTTATTTTTCCAAAACATCCCGTGCGAAACAGGAAGCGTTGCTGAGCGACTGGCTATTAGTTTTAATTGCGCAGGCCGTTGGTGCGGAACGCGGACTGATGCTGCCCGGCTCATTCAATCCGGTTCATCAAGGACATTTAAATTTACTGAAAGTCGCTGAAGAACAAACCGGGTTGCGCGGCGTGTTTGAACTTTCCTGTGCGAATGTTGATAAACCGGCGATTGAAGAGGCCGATGCGTTGCGCCGCGCCGCTGCCATCAAAGATAGTCCGGTCGCACTCACTCATGCTCCGCGCTTTATTCAGAAAGCCGAACTTTTTACAGGAACCACGTTTGTGGTTGGTTTTGATACAGCGATCCGGTTTGTCAGGGACTACACGTCCGATGACTGGGAACAGTTCCAAGCATTGGAAACCCGTTTTCTGATCGCGGGGCGAATTTTCCAAAGTCCGGAAGAAAACAGCAAGCCGCAACGCAGTTGCTTCCAGACATTGGAAAATCTCAATCTGCCAGTTGGGTTTGAGTCACTTTTTGCAGCCATTCCGGAGTCAAAATTCCGGGAAGACATTTCTTCGACCCTGCTGCGTACCTTATGAAAAAACACCCGGCATTTCATCGCACCGAACTGCTGATCGGTGAATCGGCACTCAAGAAGCTCGCGGAAACCCGCGTGATTCTTTTCGGTGTCGGCGGTGTCGGCAGCTGGTGCGCCGAAGCACTGATCCGCTCCGGCGTCGGCCATCTGACTATCGTGGATAACGATGTCATCTGTGTGACCAATATCAACCGCCAGCTTCAGGCAACGGCCAAAAACGTCGGGAAGTCGAAGGTGCTGGCTTTGCAGGAGCGGTTGCTGGAAATCCATCCCGAGGCTGAAATCACCGCATTACAAAAAGTCTATAACCGGGAAACGCGAGAGGAATTTAATCTGGCCGGCTATGACTACGTGATCGATGCCATCGACAGTCTTTCGCATAAGGTTGATTTGATTGCCTCTGCGATGGAAGTTGGTGTGAAGCTGTTTTCAGCCATGGGCGCGGCCAGTAAGCTCGACGCGACTACGATTCGCGTGGATTCCATCTGGAAGTCTCGCGGTTGTCGGTTGGCCCATTTTGTTCGCAAGCGATTGCGGCAGCGCGGCGCAGCAGGGGATTGTTTGTGCGTTTACTCGGAAGAAATTCTGCCCGCGTTTGAAGCAGTAAAAGCCGCCTGTGGTTCGGCGGAATGTTTTTGCCCGAAACAGTTGGATGAAGACGGAAACGAAATCCCGTCGGATGTCTGGTGCCATCAGAAAGCACAGATCAACGGCTCGATGGTGCACATCACCGGCGCATTCGGCTTCAATCTCGCCGGACTGGTCGTGCAGGATGTGGTGAGAAAATCCTAACGATGTGGTTATCGCGCTCGAACTTTTGGCAATCCTTCTGGAGTGCGGACGCAACCCGAAGGGGCGAGGCCGCTCTTCTTGCTGAAAGCGGCGTCGCGTTGCACTTGCCGCCGCACTCCAAACGCTACGCGGTTATTGAATGCTGATCTGGTGTGTGCAGACGAACGTTTTTCCCGCTTCCAGATGTATAATCCCCGGCTTTTTCCAGATGTCACCGTACGGATGTTCCGGATCAGAATGACCGAACCACGGTTCAATGCAGACAAATGGTGCTGCGGGTTTGGCCCAGATGCCGAGCTGAGGGAAGCCGGCGAATTCGACGGTCAGTCGGCGCGGACTGTTTTTTGCGCCGAGCGTGATTTTTTTTGATTTCACATCCAGAAAGATCAGCGCATCACGGTCGAATAGCGTTTTACTAAGCGGTAAAGTGCGGGTGTTTTTCATGACAGAGACTGTATCAGCTGAGACCATCCCTTTGGCGTTGATCAGGCATGGGTCCGATGTCTCCATTTTTTCGAACTCTAGGAAACACTCCTCAAGCGGGCCGGGCAGGTTGTATGCCTCATGGCATCCGATCGAGAACGGCATGACAGATGCGCCGGTATTGCGTACTGCGTATTCAATGCTTAGAGCGTTGCCATTCAGCCGGTAAATGACGGTTAGCGAGAATTCAAACGGGTAACGGGCGCGGGTTTCAGCGGTCGGAAGAAGCTGATAGGTGAGGGCATCGGGCTGTTGATCAATCAAAGTGAAATCCATGGTGCGGGCAAAACCATGTGAAGCCATCTCATAGGTTTGTCCGTTAAGCTGGTAGCGGCCGTCCTGCAGTTTTCCAACGGTTGGAAAAAGTATGGGAGCCTGCCCCTTCCAGAACGTCGGATCGGCCTGCCAAAGATATTCGATCCCGTCTGTTCCGCGTATGCTGCACAGCTCAGCGCCGCGTGTTTGAGCAGAAACCGTTAGTTTTCCATGGGTAATGGAATTCATGATTTTTTCCTTTTTTGGTTTACGGCGGTCAATAGCAGCGACCAGAAACACAGCACAATATTGAATAGAGGGAATTGCAGTGCCAGCGGCAGACTATAGACAATCGCCACGGTTGGAATCCATACCGCCCACATGGCTAACAGAACGGAAAGTATTTCGATCGCGAACGTTCTGCGTGAAAAATGTTCTTTGGCGGCCTTAAATGAAAAATCATACTGCTTCCAATGCATGGCGATGGTCGAAAAAGGGGCCGAGAAAAACGTGCAGAAAACAAACTGATCGAACAGTACTTTTTTTATAACGGTGGCTATATCCGGTTGATCCCCGAACATGATCGCCTGCGCTTTGTAGAGGAAGTCGATGATTATTCCGTAAAGAGCCCATAGCCCAAGGAGGAAAATCAGGTTGGCCAAGTAACGTCCGGCGGGGATTTCTTTTTGGACAGCCAGGAAAACAAATGGAATGAGTCCGCCAAAAAAGGCCGTCACCAGCAACGGGAACAAAATGCCGATTTGCTGTTTAATCTCCGGAATTTTTAGCAGGACCTGACGGGTTGGTTCATGAAAATAGTAGAGCAGTACCAGTGCCAGTGCAAAGCCCTGCAGAATAAGTCCCGGGATGATATTTTTTTTCGCGGCGGTCAGGCCGTTTTTCAGGATGATATGCATAAGGCGAGGGTTGTAGTCTGCGACGAAGGCTTTGACGATTAAAAAGCGCATGACATTCGTTTTAAAGACAGGGCAGGCTGGAAGCCTGCGATACGTATCGCAGGCTTCCAGCCTGCCTTGATTAGATACTGAATATGATCCGCAATGGTATTTAGACAGCCTATTTCCGCTTGCGGCGTTTATGCTGTTTCGGGCCGTGCGGGCGGTCGCCGGTAAACGAGACTTTTTGCTTTTTCTGTTTACTGCGCGGCGGTCCGCTCTTCTTTTTCCCCGGCATGTATTTTGTAGCATCTTTCTGACCCGCGATCTGGAAGTCGATAAATTTGCGGGCGAGATCTACTCGGACAAGCTCCACGTTGAGCAGGTCGCCGATCTTGAACATCTTCCGGGTGCGCTGGCCGGTAGCACGGGTATTGGCTGAGTTGACCTCGTAGCGGTCATCGGTGATCGATGCGAATGGAACCAGCCCGCGCTGAATGGTGTCGGTGAGTTCGACGATAAGTCCTTTGTTAAGAATCCGGATGATGCATCCGGCGTATGGCCCGGTTTTGCCTTTGTAGAGCAGATTGTTGTAGTACTCGACACGGCGCAGCTCGATACTTTCTTTTTCGGCCTGATCCGCTTCGGTTTCGGTACGGGTACATTGCGCGGCAATGGCTTCAATATCTTTGGTGCGGTACGGCGAACTCTTCTTTTCTTCCAGCGCGCTGAGCAGGCGGTGAATAACCAGGTCAGGATAGCGCCGGATGGGCGATGTAAAGTGGACGTAGTCTTCGAAGGCGAGGCCGAAGTGGCCTTTTGGTTCAGCGGAATAACCGGCGCGCTTGAGGTTGCGCAGGACTGCGAGGCTGCCGGTATATTCCAGCGGCGTGTCTTCAATTTTTTCCATTACGTTATTGATGTCGCTGCGCGTTAACGGAATCGAATTGATGCCGAGTGCTTGAAGTTCCGCGCCCATCTGCGCCCACTGGTCTTCATCCGGCTCTTCGTGAATACGGTGAATGGCGGGCCATTGCGCTTCTCTAAGTTTGCGCGCGACCGCGACGTTTGCCAGCAGCATGCACTCTTCAATAAACTGGTAGGCTTCTTTGGCTTCGCCTTTTTTGATGGATATGACTTTTCCATCTTTATCCATTAGACACTTGATTTGCGGCGTATTGATTTCAAGCGAACCGGCGGCGATGCGCCGTGCACGTGTAGCGCGGGCCAGCGGGCGCAGGGCGAGGATGGCCTCGGTAACGTTGGATGGGATACCGTTGTCGGCGTTGCCATCGAAAAGCTCCTGCACCTGTTCATACGTAAGCCGGGCGTCGGAATGGATGATTGAACGGCAGGTTTCAGCACCGACCATTTCGCAGTTTTCGTCGAGCAGGATTTCAACGGTATGTGCGAGGCGATCGACGTGCGGGTTGAGACTGCAAATGCGCGTCGTCAGTTCGGTCGGCAGCATCATAACGACGCGATCAACAAGGTAGATACTGTTGCCGCGGTGCAGAGCTTCCACATCAATGACAGAATTGCGCGGCACAAAATGCGCGACGTCGGCAATATGCACGGAGAGTTTCCAACCATTGGAAACTTTTTCGAGCGAAATGGCATCGTCGAAATCGCGCGCGGTTTCCGGGTCGATGGTGAACGTTAGACGGTTACGCAGATCGCGCCGGTTCTCGTAATCTTCGGGGCGCAGTTCGTGCGGTATTTGTGCGGCTTCGGCAAGGACGGCCTCTGAGAAATTCTGCTGGAATCCGTGCGACCGCAAAATGCACTGCATCTGGACGTTTGGATCATCGCGATGTCCGAGTGCTTCAATGACCACGCCGGTGAGCGGTTTGAACGGATCGTTCCATTCATTGAGGTGGATGACCACTTTATGGTTTTCCGGTGTTTCTTCAAGACCGGGTTCCCAGCCGGTTACGCGGATGTCTTGCGTGATACGCAGATTATCGGGCGTGACGGTGGCAAAGTACGGCGTACGCCGGAGCAGGCCGACGATTTCCGTATTTTTACGTTCAAGGATTCCGATTACACGGCCTTCGCGGTTTCCGAACCGCGGAGCATTGCCTCCGCTGCGTCCCGTTCGCCGATCCGGTGCAGACTTTGGAAAAAGTTCGATGGAAACGCGGTCTTCATGGAGCGCACATTTGAGGTCGTCCTGCGCAATATAGATTTCTTCACCACCGTTATCGGGCACGAAAAGACCAAAGCCTTTTTCCATCACACGCACACTGCCGGTGACCAGTTGCTGATTCTCTTTTACGCCCGCTGGAGCCCAGCGGTTTTTACGCAGGCAAACCACCTTGCCGGCTTTTTCGAGATTGACCAGCGCTTGCCGTAATTTATTGCGTTCCGTGCTATGGATACGCATGGCTTTGGCCAAATCCGGCCGGGTGAGCGGCTGGTAATTGGGTTTAATCAGGTGAGCAAGAATGCGCTGTTCGAGCGGTAAATTTGTCATGCGGTGAGATTAACCGCTATTTCGTTCGAATCAACCCTAAAGGGCACTCGGCTGATTTGCTTTGATGCCGATCAGCCAGAAGCCACCCGAGAAAGCTGTCAGCTCGCCAACCGCTGGGTCGAACAATTTAGTGAAAATTAGTGGATCAAAACTTTCTCAGCGCCTTGATCCGCTCCAGCACAGGCGGGTGGGAGTATTCGAGGAAGACCTTGAGCGGGTGGGGGGTGAGGTTGGAGAGGTTGTCCACCGAGAGTTTTTTGAGGGCGCTGATCATTTCATCGGGCACTTTGGTGGTTTCGGCGGCGAAGGCGTCGGCTTCGTATTCGTGTTTGCGTGAGAGGATATTTCCGAGCAGTCCAAGGATCATGCTGATCGGTGCGTAGAGGAAGCCGAAGAAGATGAACCCGGCGTAGAGCGGTGTGCCTTCAATTCCGAAGGCGGCGTAGAGTCCCTGTTTGGTGATGAAGAGCGAGAGGATGAAGAACATCAGTAGCGACGAGACCAGCGAAATGATGATTCCTTTTTTGATGTGGCCTTTTTTGCAGTGGCCGATTTCATGCGCCAGTACGCCGACCAGTTCTCCGGTGGTGTGTTTTTCGATCAGCGTGTCGAATAGGGCGATCCGTTTGGTTTTGCCGAAGCCGGTGAAGTAGGCATTGGATTTGGTGGAGCGCTTGGAGCCGTCGATTTTGAAGATGCCGCT
>JBILEA010000224.1:0-4730 GCA_044352355.1 Pontiellaceae bacterium
CGCAGGCGGTACTGTTCGTCGCGGTTGTAGAGCGGGCGGGTGTTTTCGATGAGATCGGCGACATCGGTGTAGCTGTAGAGCCCGATCAGTTTGCCGTTTTTAACGAGCGGCAGCTTGCCGATCTTATTTTCCTTCATGATTTCATAGGCCTGCCGCAGGTCGGTTCCTTCACCGGCCGTGAGAACCTCTTTGGTCATGATGTCGCCGGCACGGACATTGTTGCTGGAGGCGTATTTGATATCCTTGGTGGTCAGAATGCCAACCAGATTGCCGCTGTCGTCCATGATCGGAAAGCCGCTGAAACTGTAGCCTTTTTCGAGCCGGTGCTGCTGGATTTGGGCCAAGGTCTGGTTGACATTGAAGGTGATGGGTTTACCGATGAGGCCGTTGAGGTAATGTTTGACGCGGGACACGTCGCCAGCCTGCCGTTCGGGATCAAGATTTTTGTGGATGACGCCGATACCGCCGTGCAGCGCCATGGCGATAGCCATATCGGCCTCGGTGACGGTATCCATCGCCGCGCTGAGGAAGGGAATATTCACCTTAATATTTTTGGTGAGGCGGCTGGTGATGTCGGTTTCGCCGGGAAGGAAATCGGCGTACTGAGTGATCAGAGAAACGTCGTCAAACGTGAGCCCTTCAAAAGGAAAGGTGCTCATAAACTTATCGAGATACTTATTGTGGCTCATGGAATGTGTCCTTTTGCCGCAACAGCTTGGAGACTGGGGGCTTTGTAGTCAATATGGAAAACGGAAGAATGGAAGGATGGAATGCTGGAATAGCTTGTTTGCATCATTCCAATATTCCAATCTTCCATCATTCCACTCTTCCAAGGAGGTTTTATGCTGGCAGTACATGTTTTTATTCAGGTGAAACCGGATTGCGTCGAACGCTTCATCGAAGCGACCAAAGCGAACGCACAAAACAGTCTTCTGGAGCCGGGCATTGCGCGGTTTGATCTGATTCAGCAGCAGGATGATCCGACCCGTTTTGTGCTGGTGGAGGTTTATCGCGACGTCGAGGCGACGGTACGCCATAAAGAAACCGCGCACTATGCCCGCTGGCGGGACACGGTCGCCGACATGATGGCCGTTCCGCGCAGCAGTGTGAAGTTTGAAACCCTTTACCCCGAACCCGCCCGCTGGGCATCGTGAGGAGTCGCCAGACCGTTTTTCGCTGGTTAACGTTTCGAATCAAAGGAGTGATGTATGAGTTTTGAATTTGCAACAGCCGGGCGGATACTTTTCGGCAACGGAACGCTCTCGCAGGCCGCACCGGCCGCCGCGCAGTTCGGCCTCCGTGCGCTGGTGGTGACCGGACGGAACACAGGGCGGGCGAAAGCGCTGCTCGACGCGTTAAAAAAAGAAGGCGTAGTCTGTGAGTTTTTTACTCTCACCGGGGAGCCGACGGTGAATGATGCCAAGCGGGCGGCGGCCTTCGAGTGCGATGTCGTCATCGGATTCGGCGGCGGCAGCGTGATTGATCTGGCCAAAGCCGCCGCCGCCTTGATGACCAATCCCGGCAATCCGTTCGATTATCTTGAAGTGATCGGCAAAGGAATGCCGCTGATTAATCGGCCTGCGCCATGCATTGCCATTCCCACCACCGCCGGAACGGGCGCGGAAGTGACGAAAAACTCTGTCCTCTCTTCGCCGGAACATCGGGTCAAGGTCAGCCTCCGCCATCCGCTGATGCTGCCGGATTTGGCGATTGTTGATCCCGAATGTACGCTTTCCGCTCCGCCAGCTGTTACGGCGGCGACCGGACTTGATGCGCTTACGCAACTACTTGAAGCCTTTATCTCGCGCAAGGCCAGTCCGATGACCGACGGCTTCTGCCGCGAAGGGCTGCCGCGTGTAGTCCGCGCTTTGCGCCGCGCCGTTGAAAACGGCGCGGATTTGAAAGCCCGCGAAGAGATGGCGCTGGGCAGTCTGTTCAGCGGACTGGCACTGGCCAACGCCGGATTGGGTGCGGTACACGGATTTTCGGGGCCGGTCGGCGGAATGTTTGACGCGCCGCACGGCATGGTTTGCGCCGCCTTGCTTCCACATACGATGAAAGCCAACCTGGCTGCTCTGCGCGAACGTGTTTCTGAAAATATTGTAGGACAAGGTTGCCACTCCCTTCGGTCGTTGCTTCGTAATAGCGAAGCCCCTCTCCCGTTGGTCGAGTCTCTGTATCCAGAGAGCTTGTGTACAGACACACGCTCCCGAATACGGGAAGCGCGTCCTACAAAAGAAGATGACCCCATTCATTACAGAGCCATAGAGCGGCTGACGGAGTTTGCCCGGATGACGGGCGGTTCGACGGCGGAAGATGGAATTAAATGGATTGCCGGACTCTGCCGCGACGTGCAGGTTCCGTCGCTGGCGGCGCTGGGCGTGGCGGAAAATGATTTTCCGGCGCTGGTCGGGAATGCGCAACGGGCCAGCAGTATGAAAACCAATCCGGTTGAGCTGACGGTGGATGAACTGAAACAGATTCTCTGCGCGGCGCTGTAATGCGGAAAACAGTACGCGAAATGGCGGCGAAAGATCCGGACGCCGTGAACCGAGCTTGTGCTCAGCGGCTTCTGGGCCGCCCATTTCGCGGAAGGGGATAAGGGCTAGAAACGCCAGTTGACGAAAATAATACCGGGGGCCAGTTCGTCCGGCGTTTCGGTTCAGTTTTCTTCTTCATAATTCCGTCACCCCCGCCGAAAAATTTGACAAAAAACAAACTGCAGTGATCTCCGCAGCGCGGCGAATATGTGCCTTCGGGTTGATGACCACAATCAAAAACCCCCGTATTTCAGAGTTATTACAGAATGCGCCAGCCTTGAATGACACGAACCAGCACCACGACAACGGCAATTACCAGCAGGATATGAATAAACCCGCCCATCGTGTAACTGCTCACCAAACCCAATAGCCACAGAACCGTCAATATGACTGCAATCGTCCACAACATAGTACGCCCCTCTCTATATTTTTGAGGAAAGACTATGCTGAAAACGGACACTTTGCAGTGGGGTATAACCCTACCATTTATTTAACAGGATGCTCCGTTCTTAATTTCCCGGCTGACGCTGAAAGAAGTCGCGGCGGCGGCAAAGCTGGACGTATCTCTTATCAGCAAGCTCGAGCGCGATATTCGCCTGCCGACGGTGGCCCAATGCGAACGGTTCCTTGGGCCGTATCAATAGAATGAGAGAAACAGATCATCAGAATCATTTTGTCCTAAATTATTTTGATCATATTCTTTCTTTGGTTGTGGCTTTGCCACGCGTCTATTCGCGGTTTCACTTTCCAAACATCGGAAAAAGCGGGTAATGTCCCGCCGATGAATCAACACATCCAGATGCTTCCGGATCATGTGATCAATAAGATCGCGGCGGGAGAGGTGATCGAGCGGCCCGCTTCAGTGATGAAGGAGCTGGTCGAAAATGCGATTGATGCCGGTGCGACGCAGGTGGATGTGGAAGTCGTGCAGGGCGGCAGTCAGCTGATTGCAGTTTCTGATAATGGTTCCGGCATGAGTCGCGATAATGCGTTGCTTTCCATTGAACGTCACGCGACCAGTAAAATCCGCACAGCCGAAGAGGTCGAAGCGGTGTCTACGCTGGGGTTCCGCGGTGAGGCGCTTTCGTCGATCGCCGCCGTATCGCGCTTCACACTGGTTACGCGACCGGCCGCAGAACTTAGTGGCACGCAGATTCTTGTCAGCGGCGGGAAGCTTCAGGACGTGCTGGATGCCGGGTGTCCGCCCGGCACGCGGTTTGAAATCCGTAATCTGTTTTTTAATGTGCCCGCGCGGCGCAAGTTTTTGCGTACTGAGGCGACGGAGCTGGCGCAGATCCGCCAGCTGTTCGCGGTTTATGCGCTGGCGCATCCGGAAACAGGGCTGACGTTTACCTCTGACGGTCGCGAGCTTTATAATTTGCCGGGTGGATCGTCGCTGGCTGACCGCATTGCCGCTCTGTACAGTCCGTCGTTCCTGAGCCATCTTCGGCAGCTTGATTATGAAGTCGATGCGGTGAAAGTTACCGGGTTTGCCGGCCTGCCCCAAACGGGACGCACCGACCGATCAGATCAGTATGTTTTCATCAACGGACGCCCGGCTTCCGCGCCGGTGATTTATCATGCACTCAACGAGGCTTATCATGCGGTGCTGGCCCGCGGACGTTATCCATCGGCCTTTATTTTTATCACCGTGCCGCCCGCGCTGGTCGATGTGAACGTACATCCGGCTAAAAAGGAAGTTCGTTTCCGGCATCCCGCGGCGGTACGTGATGCCGTTATTGCGGCGGTACAGAATGCGCTGTCGCTAGAGGCTCCTGAAACAGAACGCCGCGAGCCGGTATTCAAATTTGAAACCCCGAAGCCTGCGCCGCGCATCGAAAAACAGCACGAATTAGATATCGGAAGACAGCGGACAGAGATCAGAGGTCAGAGGTCAGAGAATCAAAAAGCGACAGTCGCTCAGCCGCCGGGTGCTGTGTCTCCGACCTCCGACCTCCGGTCTCCGGCCTCTTCTTCTTCCCCCTGGAAGTGGTGCCGTGTGCTGGGGCAGGCTGGCGGACTTTATGTTGTGCTGGAAACAGAAGAAGGCATCGTGCTGATGGACCCGCAGGCGGCGCATGAACGGGTGCTGTTTGAAAAATTCATGCGCGACCTTACGGCGGGCAAAGCGTCACGGCAGGGACTGCTAACGCCCGAAGCGATCGACTTGATGCCGGCAGATGCCGAGGC
>JBILEA010000035.1:0-15923 GCA_044352355.1 Pontiellaceae bacterium
CATCCGGTTCTGGATGGGCTTCGGCAATCATTACATCAACGTGTTCACCGTGTTGCGGACCCTTGGATTCCTCGATCATCTACCGGTCAAGCTCACCACCGGACAGGAAGTCGTTCCGCTGAAGGTCGTGAAGGCTCTTCTGCCGGATCCTAAGACGCTGGCTCCCGGATACACCGGCAAAACCTGCATCGGTAACTTCGTCAAGGGCTGGAAGAACGGCAAGAAGCGTGAGGTCCTCATCTATCAGGTTTCCGACCACCACGCCTGCTACGAAGAAATCGAATCGCAAGGCATCAGTTACACGGCGGGCGTTCCGCCGGTAGCCGCAGCCATGCTGGTTGCTCAGGGCATCTGGGATCCGAAAACCATGGTGAACGTAGAGGAACTCGATCCCGAGCCGTTCATCGCCATCCTCGACCAGATCGGTCTGCCGACCGACGTCAAAGAGATCAAACCCGGCAGCAAATTCTCGTTTGACGGCACGGTGCGGGAACTGGCTGTGGAACTCACGGAATCCACAGCAACCGTCACCGTTTCGGCGGCCAACCCCATCGTCGCGATCGACAAAAAGTTCCAGGAAGAAGCCCTTAAAAAACTGACAGCCAAAAAGCCGGCCAAAAAAGCCAAAGCCGCCAAGACGGTAAAGGCCAAAGCCGGAAAGAAGCCTGCACCGAAAAAGGTTGTGGCCAAAAAGACCGCCAAAAAGGTCGTGGCTAAGAAAACCGCATCGAAGAAGGTCGTGGCCAAGAAGAAGACCGCGCCGAAAAAAGTCGTAGCCAAAAAGGTTGTCGCCAAGAAGGTGAAGAAAGCCGGCAAGAAGAAATAAACGTCCGGTGTAGAGGATCAGAAGACCGTCATGTTCATCGCATGACGGTCTTTTTTTATTGGTTGATATGAACGATTTTGGCGGGAGAAAACCCGTTAAAGCTGGTTGCCGAGGCTGTTCCGTACGCGCCGATGTTGCGGCTGTACACTAGATCGCCCAGTTCCAGGTTGGTTGGCAGCTCTTCCGACATCGAAAGCACGTCGAGCGCATCGCAGGTTGGACCGAACACGGTGCAGATTTCGGTTGGGCCTTTCTTGAACGCTTTCACCGGATACTTGCAGTGGTCAAAGATGATTCCGGAGAACGTATTGTAAACCCCGTCGTCAATATAGTAGCAAAGTTTCCCGCTGCGGACGGCTTTCCCAATGATCTTCGACACGGCGATGCCCGCCGTCGCGACCATAAACCGCCCCGGCTCCGCTAAAATCTGGATGTCTTTCGGGAAAAGCCGGTTAAGCTCGGCGTTGATTTTGCGGGCCAGCTCACTGAACGGTTTCACGCTGTCATCATAAGGCGCGGGAAATCCGCCGCCGATATCCAGCAGGTTCATTTTGGTGTAGCCGCGACTCTTCGCTTCTTCAAACACGCTGGCCGCCAGATTGATGGCCTGCACAAAATTTTCAAAATTGGTGGTCTGACTGCCAACATGAAAACTCAGTCCTTCGACGACCAGCCCGGCTTTGTCCGCCGCCAGAATAAGGTCTACCGCTTCACCCGATGCCGCGCCGCACTTCGATGAAAGTTCGCACATGGCACCCGTATTGGGAACGCTCAATCTCAGAGCCAGACCCGAGTTGGGCGCGTATTTTTTGATCTTTTTAATCTCTTCGTAGTTATCGTACGTTACCAGCGCTTTGTACTGATCCAGCTCCTGCAATGTTTCATTGGCCTTGATCGGGTTGGCGTAAATGATCTTGTCCCATATCCACTCCTGCCGCTCTTTGGCAGGCATGCGCCGGATCAGGTCATAGACGGTGTTAAACTCCGGCATCGAGGCCACGTCAAAACTGGCTCCCGCATCAAACAGGGTTTTGACGATGGCAGGATTTGGATTGGCCTTCACCGCATAGTACGCCTGAACGCGGGGCAGGTGTTTTTTAAAGGTGGCGTAGTTCCGGCGAAGAACATTATGATCGACCACAAAAAGCGGTGTTCCGTGGGTTTTTCCGAGTTTTTTAAGCACATTCAAAGTATCCATGGCGGCAACCATATTAGTTTTTCTAGAATTTGTGTACCTAAGAGTTGAAAAAGTTGACTGGCCGTCATTTTTCAAGCGCAACTCGGAGCTAGCCGGCAAAAAACTCCACCCCGTCGTGTCTCTAAGGGTGTCCTGCCCGATTATCAAAAATTCACATCAAAAAAGGCTTCTGTTCGGGGCTAATTTTTGAAATTCTCTCGGCTCCGTATGACAAACAGCGGAAAGTGATTTTGCAAAAACCTCTTTTTTGCGGAAAACCGACAGGAAAGCGGCAAATGCAACAAGCCAGAGATGACAGTTTTCACTGAATTTAAATAGAAACCCAAATCCTCAGGAGAAAGAATCAGGTATGAGTAAGAAAATGGTTACCATCGACGGGAATACCGCGGCAGCGCACGTGGCGTATGCTTTCAGCGAAATCGCGGCGATTTATCCGATTACCCCCTCATCCAATATGGGTGAATATGCAGATGCCTGGGCCGCTCAGGGTCGCAAGAATATGTTTGGTTCCGTGGTGAGCGTGACGGAAATGCAGTCCGAAGCTGGCGCCGCCGGTGCTGTGCACGGTGCGCTGAGCGCAGGTTCACTGACGACAACCTTCACCGCGTCGCAAGGCCTGCTGTTGATGATTCCTAATATGTACAAGATCGCGGGCGAAATGCTCCCGACGGTTTTCCACGTTTCAGCCCGCTCACTGGCCTGTCAGGCTCTCTCCATTTTCGGCGACCACTCTGACGTCATGAGCGTACGCAACACCGGCTTCGCCCTGACGGCCGCTAACGGCATTCAGGAAACCATGGACCTCGCGATTGTCGCCCACCTGGCTACCCTGAAAGGACAGGTTCCTTTCCTGAGCTTCTTCGACGGTTTCCGCACCTCGCACGAAGTACAGAAGGTGGAAGAAGTCTCCTACGACACGATCAAATCGATGCTCGAACCGGAATATATTGAACGTTTCCGCAACCGCGGTATGCGTCCCGAATCGCCGATTCTCAAGGTTTGTGCGCAAAATCCGGATGTCTATTTCCAGGGCCGTGAAACCTGTAACAAATATTATGATGCACTGCCGGAAATCGTTCAGGAATACATGGACAAGTTGGCCGCGAAAGTCGGACGCCAGTATCACCTGTTTGATTACGTCGGCGCACCGGATGCTGAAAAGGTCATCATCGCTATGGGTTCGGCTTGCGACACCATCGAGCAGACCATCTGTAAATTGAACGCTCAAGGTGAAAAACTCGGCCTGATCAAAGTCCGCCTCTACCGCCCCTTCTCTGCAAATCACTTCGTCGGCTGTCTGCCGAAGAGCACGAAGAACGTTATCGTTCTCGACCGCACCAAAGAGCCGGGGGCTCTCGGCGAGCCGCTGTACCTTGATGTCGTTACTGCACTCGAAGGCAAGGGTCTTAAAATCATTGGCGGACGTTACGGTCTTTCCTCGAAAGACTTCACCCCGGTGATGGTCAAAGCGGTTTACGACCACGTCGACGGCGCAGCCTTCCACGATTTCACGGTCGGCATCAACGATGACGTAACGAACAAATCTCTCAAAGTCGGCAAAGAACTAAATATCGAAGCCAGCGACGTAGTAAACTGTATGTTCTGGGGTCTGGGCTCCGACGGAACCGTCGGTGCGAACAAAGACTCCATTAAAATCATCGGCGACAATACCGATATGAATGCTCAGGGCTACTTCGTGTATGACTCGAAGAAATCCTACGGCATCACGGTTTCGCATCTGCGCTTCGGCAAGAGCAAGGTGAACTATCCCTATTTGGTCCAACACGCCGACTTCGTGGCCTGTCACAACCCGGCCTACATTGGCCGTTACGATATGATCGGTTGCATCAAAGAAGGCGGAACGTTCCTGCTGAACTCGGAAATCCCGAGCGAGGAGGTATTCAACCACCTGACCCGCGAAATGCAGGAAATCATCATCAAACGCAAAATCAAGCTGTACAACATTGACGCGTTGAAGATCTCAGTCGACGCGGGTCTTGGCGCCCGCATTAATACCGTCATGATGACCGCCTTTTTCAAACTCTCTAGCGTACTGCCGGAAAACGAGGCAATTGAGCTCATCAAAAAAGCCATCAAGAAGACCTACGCCAAAAAAGGCGAAGACGTCATCAAGATGAACTGGAACTGCGTCGATCAGGCCTGCGCTGCGCTCGAACAAGTCAAGGTTCCGGCAACGATCACCAAGTCGTTCGTGTTCCCAACCCTGATCAACGAGCCGGCTGGTTGCTTCGCTAAGGATGTCATGGAGCCGGTACTACTGCTCAAAGGCGACGACGTTCCGGTTTCCAAAATGTCATTCGACGGCACCCTGCCGACCGGCACCAGCGCGCTGGAAAAACGCGGCATTGCTCCGCGAGTTCCACACTGGGTCAAAGAAAACTGCATTCAGTGCAATCAGTGCGTAATGGCCTGCCCGCACGCTGTGATTCGCGCCAAGCAGATCGACCCGACAGACCTGACGACGAAGCCGGAAGGTTTCTGCACTCTCAAATCGAACACGAAAAACGACCGGAATCTGGAGTACAAGATACAACTGTACATCGAAGACTGCACCGGTTGCGGCGTCTGCGTAGAAACCTGTCCAGCCAAGACCAAGGCGCTCGAATTCCGGACCTTGGAAACCGAACGCGCCGCAGGCGAACGCAAGAATGCCGAGTTCTTTGATGCTCTGCCGGACAATGTGCTCGACGGTGCCGCAGAAAGCACCATAAAGGGCCTACAGTTCAAAAAACCTTTGTTTGAGTTCTCGGGTGCCTGCGCAGGTTGCGGCGAAACCCCGTACGTCAAAATGGTCACCCAGATGTGCGGCGAACACATGGTGGTTGCCAACGCCACAGGGTGTTCCTCCATTTACGGCGGAACCTTCCCGGCGATCCCGTATAGCAAGAGCAAAGAAGGCCGCGGACCGGCCTGGGGCAATTCGCTGTTTGAAGACAATGCAGAATACGGATTCGGCATGCGTCTGGCGATCGACCAGAACCGCAAGATGCTTAACGATCTTTTGGTAAGAGCCGTAACCCTGGGCGCTGACAAAGATCTCACCGCGGCGATGACCAAAGCTCTCGAAGCTGGCAATGTACCAGGCGATGCAGGTGTTGCCGCGCAAAACGCGGTGAAAATGCTCCTGCCGGGTGCACTGGCCTCCGCTTCCGGCGAACTGAAAGAAGTGCTCGCGAAAGTCAGCGAACTCTCCGACTACTTCGTCGACAAGAGCGTCTGGATCTTTGGTGGTGACGGATGGGCCTACGACATCGGTTACGGCGGACTCGACCACGTCGTCGCCTCCGGCAAGAACGTCAACATTCTGGTGCTCGATACCGAAGTGTACTCCAATACCGGCGGTCAGATGTCCAAAGCCACTCCAATCGGAGCGGTCGCACAGTTTGCGGCGGCTGGCAAGCGGACTGGCAAAAAGAACCTCGGGTTCATGTGCATGAGCTACGGCTACGTGTATGTTGCATCGATCTCGATGGGTGCCAACCGCATGCAGACGCAGAAAGCATTGCAGGAAGCGGCCGCTTATCCGGGTCCGTCCATCATCATCGCCTATGCCCCGTGTATTGCGCACGGCATCGACATGATGAAGACACAGGTCGAACAGAAACGGGCGGTTGATTGCGGTTACTGGCCACTCTACCGTTACAATCCGGCTGCCGAAGAAGGCAAACGTTTCGTCTGGGAAACCAAGCCGCCAACCGGCAACTTCCAAGAGTTCATCCGCAGTGAAGGCCGCTACAAATCCCTTCTTAAAGCCGCCCCGCAAGAAGCGGAAGCGATCTTTGCAGCCGCGGAAGCGGATGCAAAACGCCGGATGGCGTTTATGGAAAATCTCGGAAAAATCATGTAAGGAAATAAAGGAGACCTCCAATGAAAAAATATGCATGCGTACCTTGCGGTTACACTTATGACCCGGCTGTCGGCGATCCGGATAACGGCATTGCCGCCGGAACGGCGTTTGAAGATCTGCCGGAAGATTGGACCTGCCCCGAGTGCGGGGTCGGCAAAGATTCATTCGAACCAGTTGCTTAACAACTGGTTCCAACCGGCCTCTGCGATTTTGCGGAGGCCGGCATGGCCCCTGCCGAGCCGCCTTGGACAAAAAAAGAGTGGCAGAAGGATCCTGTTCTTTCTTTGCGTCTTGGCGGTCAAACCGCTCCTCCTTTTCGATTTTTCTATTACACAACATATTCTCTTTCAACAGGTTTCGAGCATCCTTTTTTAGCTGCGCAAAAATGATAGATTCTTCTATCGAAGAATCTAAGGTGCCTTGACATGAAAGAGGTCACCAGTTCGAGTCCTGTATTCCCGATATGAAAAAAATTATACTCATTACCGCTTTAGTCGCCGCATGCAGCGGCTGTGCAACGAAACCCATTTCGCTTGCGCCGTCAGCCCTGGAAAATTTTCGCGGGAAAACCATTGCCTGTTCCATTCCTCCCGCGCCCTCATTCGAAGCGATGCACGGCGGAAAATCGCTACTGGGCCGCTCTATCGGCCAAATCGCACAAACTATCAAAGGTGATCAGATCATCCGCGACAATCAAATTGCCGACCCGGCTCAGGAAACCGGCAGGATGCTGGCCGGCGAACTGGCTGTAGCTTATGATTTAAAGGTGTTGCCGCCGGTTCAGCCTGAACACAAAAAATCCTGTCAGGCCGACCTGATTCTCGAAACCCGCACCACCTACTGGGGCTTCTGCTACTTTCTGTCCGACTGGAACAATTACTTTGTCACCTATCGCTCCAGCGTCCGCCTGATCGACACCCGTACGGGGACCTGTCTGGCGGCCGATGAAGCCCTGTTCGATGGACGTAACGGGTCCCTGCCGTATTCCTATGACGGGCTGACTGGCGGTCAGGCCACCGGCCTGAAAGCTGAACTCAAAACCGCACAGGAAAAATCTGCCGCCGAATTCCGGCAGACGCTTTTTCCTTAAGTGCCAAAATTTTGTGACTTTTTGTGTTTTTTGTGGCGATTCTCTTCCCATGGTCGGAAACGAAATGTAGGCACGGTGTCCGCACCACGTCTTATACGTTAAAAGAAACACCCCGGATTGCTCCGGGGCGCGGCGGTTAACTAATCACCTTCAATCTGCTTATTTTCCCAAACACTGCTTCAAATCCGCTTCGGCCGTGGTGGTTGGAGCGATATTGAATTTTTCAACCAGCACGTTCAGCACAGCAGGCGTGACGAAGGCGGGCAGGCTTGGTCCAAGTTTGATGTTCTTAATGCCGAGGTGCAGCAGCGTGAGCAGGATGCAACAGGCTTTCTGCTCGTACCACGACAGGATCATCGAGAGCGGCAGATCGTTGACACCGCACCCAAAGGCTCCGGCCAGCGCGACCGCGATCTGGATGGCACTGTAGGCGTCGTTACACTGTCCGATGTCGAGCAGGCGCGGGATACCGCCAATATCACCGAACTCCAGTTTGTTGAATCGGTATTTTCCGCAGGCGAGCGTGAGGATCACACAATCTTTCGGCACGGCTTCGGCAAACTCAGTGTAGTAGTTGCGTCCGCTCTTGGCACCGTCGCATCCGCCGATCAGGAAAAAGTGCTTGAGCGCACCGCTCTTGACGGCTTCGATGACGGTCGGGGCGACACTCAGTACCGCGTTATGTCCGAAGCCGACCAGAATGGTTTTCTCCGGTTCGGTCGCGGCAAAGCCGGTCGCTTCGAGTGCGGCTTTGATAACGGGTGTGAAATTGCCGTCGCTGATGTGCTGCACGCCGGGCCACTGGACAAGGCCGCAGGTGAAAATGCGCGCTTTATAATTGTCCTTCGGCTTCTGGATGCAGTTGGTGGTCATCAGAATCGCACCGGGGAAGGCTTCGAACTCTTCGCGCTGATCCTGCCAGGCGCCGCCGTAGTTACCGACGAGGTGTTTGTACTTCTTCAGCTCCGGATAACCGTGACACGGCAACATTTCGCCGTGGGTGTAAATGTTTATGCCCTTGCCTTCAGTCTGCTTGAGAAGCAATTCAAGGTCTTTGAGATCATGACCCGAAACAAGAATCGCTTTACCTTTGACTGCTTTGATATTCACCGGTGTTGGAACAGGATGTCCGTAGGTTTCGGTGTTAGCCGCATCGAGCAGCCCCATAACGGTCAGGTTGACTTCGCCGGTTTTAAGAGCCAGCGGCAAAAGAACATCCACAGTCGCCGGGCCGTTTTTGAGAACTGCCAGAGCTTCATGGAAGAATGCGTAAACGCTTGGATCTTCTTTGCCGAGAACATAGGCGTGATCGGCATAAGCCGCCATGCCTTTCAGTCCGTAAAGAATCAGCTCCTGCAGGCCGGTGATATCGTCGCCGAGTGTTTTCTTGCGGCTTTCAATACCGACCGCTTCACCCTGCTTAATCAGCCCACTGATGTCCGCAGTCAAATTAATCGTCGTCTTGGCGCCAAGCGCTTTGAGAATATCGCCGCCACGACGGATCACTCCGGCGATGTCTTCGGCATCAAAGTTGACGTTCGTGACGGTGGTGAAGAGCCCTTCCATCACATAGAGGTCAGCCACGCGATTCTTTTTGTCTTTGGCAGCGACAGAAATCTGTTTGCAGACTTCGATCAGCAAATCCTGAAGGGCGGCGGTTTCGGGATCTTTTCCGCACACGCCAAAGCTGGTGCATCCGGTGCATTTAGCGGTCTGTTCACACTGATAACAAAACATGCTCATGAGAGTTCCTTTCGGTTTTGGTTTCCTACATTCAATGCGTGGGATGTTACTCCGATCATAAAACTTAACATTGATGTAGGTCAATGTTTTGAAATTTATTCGCTTGCTGCTTCATCGGCACACGCTCCTTGGGATACCAAGGAAGCGTGTCCTACAAAAAACAGAATGCGTGATCCTCACAACTTGTAGGACAGGCTTCCCGTATCCGGGAGCCTGTGCGCGATCCAAAGACACAAGCTCCTCGGAATACCGAGGAAGCGTGTCCTACAAAGGGAGGAAAACGATTCGCACTACCAAAATCAGAGTATGCTCATGCAATCCTTTCCGTTATTTGGTTTCCAAATTCAATACCCCTGATTATACTTTTTTCCTAAACTCGCCCTTTGGTCAGCTATCAAGAATATGGAAAAACAGGCATGATGGAACGGCTCATACAGATTTTGATTGGGGCCTGGAACGTCACCGCCGTGATGGCTCCCTATCTCCTGCTCGGCTTTTTCGTGGCGGGAGTGCTGAGTGCATTTGTTCCAGTTTCCTTCATCGAACGACATCTCGGCAGGCGCGGTCTGTGGCAGATTGTAAAAGCCTCACTGCTGGGTGTACCCATTCCGCTCTGCTCGTGCAGTGTCATTCCCGTTGCCGCCTCACTGCGCCGGCATGGTGCAACCAAAGGAGCAACGATTTCATTTCTCACCTCCACGCCGCAAACCGGCATAGACAGCATCGCCGCAACGTGGGGGCTGCTTGGCCCGCTCTTCGCCATTTTCCGTATGGCCGTGGCCTTCGTTACCGGTGTCATCTGTGGTGTAGTGACCGAGGCTTTTACACCACCATCCGCAGAATCCGCAGATGAATGTCGTGATGAATCCTGTCCAACCTGCAACCGAAAAAGCGGTGTGCATAAATGGAAACAGGTCTTTGTCTACGGATTCGGCGTTCTGCCGCGCGATATCGGCAAAGCCCTGTTGATTGGAATTATCATTTCCGGACTGCTCGGCGCACTGGTCCCGGCAGACTTCTTCACCCGTTATCTGAATTCCGAATGGCTCTCCATGCTGGCTGTCATGGCGCTCGGCATTCCGCTTTATGTTTGTTCTACCGGATCGATTCCAATTGCGCTGGCCATGATCGGCATGGGCCTTTCGCCCGGCGCGGCACTGGTTTTCTTAATCACCGGACCGGCCACCAATACGGCAACCATCGCCACCGTACTGAAAACCATGGGCCTCCGTGCCGTCGTCATTTATTTGGTCACTCTGGCCGGATGCTCGCTGGCGGCCGGCTGGCTGCTCAACCGGATTATCACCTCACAAGTAATCACAGAACAAGTACACCACCACGCCGCCGACGCCGGTCGCTTTGAACAAATCTGTGCACTCATCCTTATTGGGCTACTGCTCTCGGCCATTCTGCCGCAAAAGAAAAAGGGCTGCTGTCACTCCCACTAACTCGGATGTAACACCATAAACATCTGTAAGGTTTTCCCTTACGCAAAAATCATCAAAAATTCTCATAACTGAGATTGACGGGACTCATTGTTCCATGGTCTATTCGCACTCAAATTTGAGAAAACTTTTGAACACTAATACATAGGTAAGGAAGATAAAAATGAAAAAGACCTCAATTATAATCGCCGCGCTACTTCTAATAGCTGGTTCAACTCAGGCAGCGAGCATAACACAAACACGGACATTCGGCGGAACACCTAATTACACTTCGAATCTAGTATTCAACAAGTTCGACACACATGGCGGCGCTTGGACATTAACCGGCGTCAATGTTTCTATATTTCTGCTTACGGAAGCACAGGGCGGTGTTGGTGTTGATAACGATGGAGCCTCAGCTGCATCAGGTACCGTTACCATGGGCACTAAATTGACTGTGGCCAAGCATGTTGGAACCAGCAATCCGAGCATTTTAGATGAAAACGAGGACGGATTATCCGCCATCTACTCCACAACCTCAAAGAGCATGTCACTTACCGGTGATGATGGCGACACCACCACATTCAGCACAAGCGGAACTGACTATGATGTCATGAACATTGTAGAAACAAGCAACACTTCTTCCATCATTATCGGCGAGGCTTTCTGGTCAAAATATCAGGCAAACGGCTTAGATACTTTTGTTTTTGACGCCATGGTTGACCAGTCTACTGATTTCTCGTCATTTGGTGGTTCACAAACACTCATCAACCCCATGGCTGCACGTGGAAATGTGGTTGTAACCTACGACTTCATTCCTGAACCGGCATCCGCCTCGATGGCTATATTGGTTCTTATTGCCGGATTCTGGGTGCGTCGCCGGTTTATTGATTAACCGACACTCCGACCATCAAAAAGGATGCCCTCTGGCATCCTTTTTTTGTGCCCACCCATTTAAAAAATACCTTTTTCATCTTTCATCCCTCATCCTTCATCGTCCACTCTCTTCCCATGACCGATCCATACGAACTGATTCGCAACGCCAAATTTTTCAGCGGACTTTCCGAAGCCGCCTGCAGACGGCTGGCCGAGCTAAGCAGTCGCCGAACCATTGCTAAACGCGACCTGCTTTTCATGGAAGGGTCCGAAGGAAAAGCGGTTTATCTGCTAACTTCCGGAAGTATCCAACTGGTTAAGACCAATATGGACGGCAAAGAAACCGTCATCAAAACCGTCAAGCCGGGTGAATTGTTTGCCGAAGTAATTCTCTTTGAAAAAAGCTGCTATCCGGTTACAGCTGTTGCCTGCACCGAAGCGGAAGTGATTGAACTGCCGCGTGCTGGATTTCTAAAACTGCTTGATGCTCCTGATTTCCGTAACGAATTCATGGCGATGCTGATGCACAAGCAGCGCTATCTGGCCGAACGCATACAGCAACTAACCTCCATGGATGTCGAGGCGCGCTTCGTTGAGTTTCTACGTGAACACTACGGTGAAAAGGCAATCATCACCCCTGATATTCCCAAGAAGGATATCGCCTCTGCCATCGGTGCCACGCCAGAAACTTTCAGCCGCCTGCTTCAGAAACTCGAAAAACGCGGAGGGTTCACCTGGAAAGGTAAAACCATTACGGTAAAGCCTTCCTTCTGGGAACAGTTTTAGGACGGAAGACAGACAGCGGAATCGACGGGGCAACTAAAAATTGATGGCCACAAAAAGCACGAGAAGTCCCAAAAACAGGTATTGTACCTTTTAGTGGATTTTTGTGTTTTTTGTGGCAATTTCTTATCCAGATTCCTTTTCCTTTCCGTGTATTCAGTATTCAATGATTCCGTGGTTAATTTTTATCCCTTTATTGCCTTTCGGGTTTCTTCCGACTAATCTCGCCTAAACGGGCGGCTTGATGCTCGGCAACCCAGGAGGAGCAGATCATGAAAGTGCTAAAAGAGTTCAAGACGTTTGCCATGCGCGGCAATGTAATTGATATGGCGGTCGGAATTGTGATCGGCGGGGCTTTCGGAAAAATTGTCTCATCGTTCGTTGCGGATGTTATTATGCCGCCGATCGGTCTGCTGATGGGCCGGGTCAACTTTACGGACCTGACCATTACTCTCCAGAAAGCCAACGGTTCGGTCGCCGCCGTAACGCTGAACTACGGCAAATTCATTCAGACCCTGCTGGATTTCACCATCGTCGCCTTCGCTATCTTCATGGTGGTCAAGGGGATGAACTCTTTAAAGAAAAAAGAGGCTGCTGCGCCGCCGCGCCCTGCCGCACCATCGAAAGAAGAAATCCTGCTGGCTGAAATACGGGATATCCTGAAGCAGAAATAACCACCCGATTTCGCAAAAGCACCGCCGCACTTTGTGCCGCGGTGCTTTGTTGCCTTTGCGCCGCCTTCCGAGTACATTCCCCGCCATGAAAATACTATCTATCATTCTCGCTGTTCTGCTGACGGTCGTTCTTTTGCTGGGCGTCGGCTTGCAAATGTTTCTCACCAAAGGCCTAACCACGGCATTAAATCAGAATGTCTTTCCGGCCGTTAAAAGCATGTACGGCCTCGACATGAGCATCACCAACGCCTCGGTCAATCTGCTCAAGGGAACGGCTGAGCTCGACGGGTTCGCTGTCCGCAACCTCAAAGGGTACGAAGAGCCTTATCTGCTGACTTTCGACAAATGTCTGCTCGAGGTCGAAATGCTGTCGCTGATCAAACGGGATCCGGTCGTTATCAAACTGGCTAAAGCAGACGGCGCAATATTAGTTATCGAACGGAATGAAGAGAAAAGATTTAACGTCAAGGAATTGGCCGACGCGCTGAAACCAGTCGAAAGCGCAGAAGCCCCGGCCCCGAAAACTCCCTCTCAGCCATCGGAATCACAGACAAGTCCTGCTCCGCAACCTGAACCCTCCATAAAAACAGCCGCCAAACCGATTCCGGTACATATCCGCCGCATCGCCGTCAATGCGCTGATAAAATATTCCGACAGCAGACAGAAGGAAAACTACGATCTAACCCTCCGACTGACTGGCAGTGACCTTTTCACCGTACCCTCTGCCGATCAACCAAGCAGCCTGCTTGTTCTGCGCGGGTCGCTGGCTCATAAAAAGACATCCTTTGTAACCGACCTCAACGCCATCCTGGAGCCGTTGACCGACCCCAAAAACCCGACCTTTAATGCCACCGGAAGTATCGTCGATATCGACTCCGCTATTTTGGGCAACCTGCTAAAGAAAAATGATATGGAAAGCAGCTCCTTCTCAATCAAGCCATCCATCACCTGCACCAAAGGACAGCTCAAAGGCTCACGCTTCGATGTCGTGTTAAACGACTTTAAGATCTACGGAACAAAAATTGGTGATACCACACTGAAGATTCCGCTCAATGGCTCACTTAAACGCCCCGTACTCGATCTGACCGGCGCACTTCAGTCACTCTTCTCCGAGCAAGGACTGAAAATCGGCAAAGCGGTTGGTTTAAAGGAGCTCAAAAAACAGCTGGGAGTTGATACCAATGCCACAACCCGCGAAATGCTGATTGGCGGATTAACGAATAACGTAAAAGAAGTCGCGGAAAGCCCGGCCCTGCAACAATTGATTGAACAAGTGACACCTGGTTCACAAACCAACGCCGCCTCGACCAACCAGCCGCTTGGCGAATCCATCGGCGAAGCCCTCTCTGAACAGCTCGGTAAAAATATCAAAGAACTCAAAGACAATGACGCCGTCAAAGAATCGCTCAAGAGTTTGGGCAATTCACTTTTTGGAAAATAAAGCTCCTGGCGCGGCAAAGCCGCAACCAAAACAACATGACAAAATCATTGCCGACAAAATCATGGGAAATTATGAATATCATACTCATCATCGGCTTAACATTATTCGCTTATTTGATCGGCTCGATTCCTTTTGGACTGCTGATTTCCAAAGCCAAAGGAAAAGACATCCGCACAATGGGCAGTTGCAATATCGGCGCAACCAATGTCCTGCGCTGCCTGGGAAAGCCGCTCGGCATCACCTGCTTCGTACTCGACGTGCTCAAGGGCTACCTTCCGGCGGCAATTTTTCCAATGATCGGAAAAGTTGATCCCGCCTTTGGAATTCTCTTCGGCACGGCGGCGATTCTCGGACACAACTTTCCGATCTTCCTGAAATTCAAAGGCGGCAAGGGTGTAGCTACCAGCGCGGGCGTGCTGCTCGGTGTTGCACCGCTGGCCGTTGCCATCGGCCTGCTCACCTGGATTCTTGTCTTCAAAATATCCGGCTACGTTTCGCTCGGCTCCATCATCGCCGCGCTGGTCGTCATCATCACCGGCTGGGTACGTGTTGAAAATTACGGCATCGTCACCGCCACAGCCCTCACCCTGCTCGGCGCGCTCACCATTTACCGTCATCGCGAAAACATCAAACGGCTGGCGAACGGGACGGAGAATAAGTTCCAAAAGAAAAAGTAGAACGAGCGTCTCGCTCGTTCATGAGCAAGCGAGACGCTTGCTCTACATTATAGACCTGAATAAAAACGGAGCTTTTATGAAATGTTTTGTGATCGGCAACGGCGGTTGGGGATCGGCGCTGGGTATGGTTCTGGCCGGTAACGGTAATCAGGTAACCATCTGGGGCCCGTTCGAAGAGGAAATCAAAGCCATCCGCAGCGCAGGCGAAAATACAGTTTACCTGCCGGGCGTAAAAATTCCGTCTGCGATAAACTGGACATCCAACCCCGCCGACGCCAAAGACGCCGAACTAATTGTACTCGTTGTTCCATCACGATTCTTCCGCGCCACGCTCGCAACCTTTAAGCCCCATCTCTCTGCCGGTGCGCTGATCGTTAGCGCCACCAAAGGACTCGACGAAAAAACGCACCACCGCATGAGCGCCACCGCCTTCGATGTACTGGGTCGCGACATTGCCGCCCTCTCCGGCCCGTCCCATGCGGAAGAAGTCGCGCGCGGCGTGCCAACCGCTGTCACGGTAGCCGGTAAAAATGCCGACGCGATTCAAAAAGCCTTCATGGGGGAAACCTTCCGCGTCTACACCTCCGACGACGTCATCGGCGTTGAACTGGGCGGTGCGCTTAAAAACATCATCGCCGTCGCCGCCGGTATTCTCGACGGCATCGGCCTGGGCGACAACTCAAAGGCTGCATTGATGACACGCGGCCTAGCCGAAATTACACGACTCGGCACCGCGCTCGGCGCAAAGCCGGAAACCTTTTCGGGACTCAGCGGCGTCGGCGACCTGATCGTCACCTGTGGAAGCCGCCATAGCCGTAACCGTTCCGTCGGCGAGCGGCTCGGCAAAGGCGAAAGCCTCAAGGACATCATGGGCGGCATGAAGCAGGTCGCTGAAGGGATCTGGAACGCCAAAGCCGCCCGCGACCTCGCCCTCGAACACGGCGTCTCCATGCCGATCACCGAAGAGGTCTGCCAGATCGTCGAAAACGGCAAAGATCCACGCCAGGCGCTCAAAGACCTCATGAGCCGCGATCCAAAAGCGGAATGAGGGAGAATGGAATAGGGAATGGAATAGTGGAATAGTGGATGACTGGATTGGTGGAAAAGAAGAGAGTGTGGGCGTGAGTGCGTTTGGGAGTGTGGGCGCGGGAGACCGTATAGGAATTTGTGAGTAGTGGAGTGTAGCTGCGGGCGGCGACCTATCTATTATACGCATTTTTCGCTCCTGTTGCGATTGGCGATTTCCTGTAGCAGCCCTGCTGCGTTCTCTATCATTTCAAAAACGGTTGCGACCCGGCTGAACCCTCTCATCAAGGTGAGCGG
>JBILEA010000225.1:0-4686 GCA_044352355.1 Pontiellaceae bacterium
GTCGATCGTCTGCGGGACGTCCGGATTCCAGACCGGTTTCGGTGTGTTGGCCGCACTTTGGGTTTTGACTTCGCGCAGTCCGGCAACGGCCGAGCCCTTGGTGCCATCAACGTGGACGGTGAGCAGGTCGTCGCGGCGTACGCGGGTGCACCATGAGCTGTTGAACTGCACCATGGTGCCGTCTTCGAGCAGGAACATGGCATAGGCGGAGTCGTCGGCAGTGCATTTGAACGGCTTGCCGTCTTCCGAGCGGCGTTCCGGGATGTCGATATTGCCGTAAGCGACCAGGCTCTTGACCGGGCCGAACACGTTGTCGATGACATAGCGCCAGTGACAGAACATATCGATCATCATGCCGCCGCCGTCTTCGGCGCGGTAGTTCCAGCTCGGACGCTGGGCAGGCTGATCTTCATCCATGCCGGTGAACACCCAGTAACCGAAGTCGCCTTTGACGGAGAGAATCTTGCCGAAGAAGCCGAGTTCTTTGAGCATTTTCAGTTTGCGGAAACCCGGCAGCCAGAGCTTGTCCTGCACCACGCCGTTTTTGAGTCCGGCCTTTTCGACCAGTTTGGCGAGGCGGACGGCTTCTTTGGTTTCGACAGCGGTCGGCTTTTCGCAGTAGATGGCCTTGCCTGCTTTTACAGCCATTTCAACAAAGTCCGCACGTTGCAGCGTGCCGGAGGCATCGAAGAAGATTTCGTAGTTGCCGTATTTTCCATCGAGCGCGCCCTGCACGTCGGTAGTGTATTTGTAGGCTTCGCCGCGGGCTTCCCTGCCGTATTTTTCGGCCAGTTCTTTGATGGCATGTTCACGCCGTCCGGTCAGGATCGGGTCGGGCATGATGATCAGGTCGTTGCCAACCTTGATGCCGCCTTGTTTGATGATAGCGCTGATTGAACGCGCGAGGTGCTGGTTGGTGCCCATGCGTCCCGTGACGCCGTTCATGATGATTCCGATGCGTTTTGTTTCCATTTTCTGTTCTCCGGTTGAGTTGTTTTTGAAGGATGAGAGATGAAAGATGAATTATGAAAATTGAACTCAGGCGGCGTTGGCCTTTTTCGTTAAAGCTGTCGCAGACCCGATTTCATCTTTCATAGTTCATAATTCATATTTCAAATAATAATCGGTCCGCCTTCCGGCATTTCGGTGCATTGCGGGCGGGCGCCTTCCGGCAGAGGCGGGACATCAATTCCAGCCTTTGGAAGTGTGCCGGCCAGCTCCTGACGCCAGTGGGCAACGTCGCCGGCAGGGCCGTAGCAATAGATGAAGTGCGCCGGTTTATCACCGATGTTGGTCATTTGGTGAAAAACTCCCGGCGGGATCTGAACGATCTGTCCTGCGCACATTTCGCGCCGTTCTGCTCCGAGACACATCTCAACCTGACCGTCGACGACAAAGTAGACTTCTTCCGATTCCTGATTGTGCCACGGCACCTGTCCGCCATTCGGTTCGAGAGTTACGTAGCCCATGCAGAAGTTCTCGCATTTCACGGGGGACATGCCGCCGACCAGATTTTGTGTCAGCCGCCGCGCCGGATAAGTCCGGCCCTTGATTTCCTTCAGATCTCCAATGATCATGTTGTGCTCCTTTAAGTCGTGTCGAAGGTCTTAAGGTCGCAGGTCTAAGGTCAGATATTTTTGACCTGTGACTTTTGACTTTTCGACATTGGACTCTTTATTTTGATTCAGATTTTCAACCGCGAATGGACGTGAATTTTCGCGAATGAATTAACCGCGAAAGAACGCAGAGATCGCAAAAATTAAACCCATATACTGTTTTTCTGTTCCCTTAAATTAGCGTCAATTCGCGTTCATTCGCGGTTCATTCTTCCTGTTTTGCGTTCTATGCGTTCTTTCGCGGTTACATATAAAATTTTAAATATGGCTTTTTGTCGGCCATGCGCTGGACGAGCAGGGCGGCTTCGCGGGCGTGGTAGTCGCCCCACATGCTGGACTCGCCGCAGGGAACTTTCTGTCCTTTCGGAATGTAATCCCAGCCGTTCGGTCGGTGATAAACAGAATGCAGGATGAGACCCTGATGTTTTTCATCGGTGCTGAGGTAGGGCTCGCTCAGCAGGGTTTTCATCACAGTCAGCCCGGCCTGCATGTATTTTTCATCTTGCAGATAATGCCCAAGCCGCAGGAGCCCTTGTGCGGCGATGGCGGCGGCGGATGAGTCGACCGGTTCATGTTCATTAAACGGGTCGGCCGGACGGCTCAGATAGTCGGCGCCGAGTTTATGCAGATTCGGCGCGCCGGTGTCCCAGTAGGGAATTCCGTCAGCGGCACTGTTTTCAATATAGAAATCACAGGTGGCTTTGGCGGCTTTCAGCAGAAAGGCTTCAACGGCGCCGCGTCCACCGAATGGTTCAAGTTCCGTGTCGGAAACGGTGACGATAAATTCGAGCTGTTCGGCTGCGCCGAGCATGATCCAGGCCAGACCGCGCGTCCATGTGGTGAACGGTGAAAACCCTTGCTGCGAGTTCGGGCAGCGGAACCGTCCGTCGTTCAGGTTGAAAATTCCTTCGTGGGCCGTGCGGCCGCGCACATCGTAGGTGTCGCGTCCTTCGCCGTAGTAAACGACGGTTTCCAGAGTGGTTTTTGCGTGCTGAATCAGTCGCGTGAGCAGACTGATTTTCACATCGTTTTCGCCCATGAATGAATGCCCGAGCTGATGAGATACGGCCAGCGCGCGCAGCGAGCGGATGGTGTCGGCGAACAGAGAGTGCGGGCCGTTAAAGGAATAAATGTAGCCGCCGGCGGGCAGGGCGGTCCAGCGGCGGGCCTGAACCGCACCGGAGGCTTTCAGTGCCATTTCATAGAAATTGCGCTCCCATTCATTTGCGGGCATTTTGCCTTCATTCATCAGACGGAGCAGATTGCCGTAGGTACTGATATTGTTGAACCCGTGGTCGTGTACACCGAAGTGGGTGACGTGCGGCGCCATGTGGGAGACGGTGTTCTTTTTCCCTGACTCCAGAAACGCCTTTTCTCCGGTGGCATCGAACTGGAGAATTTCCGTGCCGTATTGAAAGCCTTGCGTCCACTCGGTCCAGCCGCGGGCGGTGTATTTCCCCTCAACCGTGAACACAGGGGAGCCGTTTGCCGGATTATAATCCCGGTTGAAACCGTTGATTTTTTGTCCGGAGACCGCCCAGAAATTTTGTATCGGTTTCAACAGATCGGCGGGTTTGATTGGTTGTTTTATAATCATCCGTTATCTCCCTGTGTTGACGGCATGATGCCGGAATAAATTTCTAAATCAATCATTTTTTGCATTAAATATATTGCACAAGAAATATATTATCCGTACTATCAGTTCCCTCGATAGAAGAATCCACCATTTTAGCGCAGCTAAAAAAGAATGCTCAGAACTCGTTGAAAAAGAATCTATTATGATGTGGAAAAAAGCCAAAACAGGAGATTTTTAGAGTTTCTCTCACGAAGCCACAAAGACACAGAGATGTAGAGAAATGAACCAGAATAGATTCTCTGGGTTCTAAAACTCCGTGTCTTTGTGGCTCTGTGAGAGATATTCTTCTATTTCGGTTGATCCAAGGCGGCTCAGAGGCCAGATGGACGAGTCTCAGGAGGGTTTCCCTCAGCACTCAAAGTTTGGTTGCGGCTCCGCTGTCTTGGTTGTTAAGTGGAGGTTGTGTATGAATGAAGAACCTGATGAAGGCAATGAAATGTATAACTTTTCCGTCCTGCGCGATCTGCGTAAGAGGGATGGATTGACGATTGCCGACCTTTCCGCGAAATCCGGAATCTCTCCGGCGGTGATTTCCAAGCTGGAACGCAATCAGACGGTGGCCGGTCTCGGAACCCTGTTCCGGTTGGCGCGCGCCTTCGGGATTACCTCGGCTGAACTGCTCGCTCTGATTGAGTCGCGAACCGCTCAGTGCAAAAAAGAGACCGACCGGATCGCCGGGGATTTTCACTTCCGGCAGATCGAGTTTGCCAACTCAAAATGTTTTTACGCCGAAGCAGTTAAAGGGGCTAAGCGTTCTAATCCGGACGCGCACCGTGACGATTATGAAATCTGCTGGGTGCTCGACGGGTCGTTGAAAATCGTGCTGCCTTATGAAACGCATATTCTGTCGAAGGGCGAATGTCTTCAGTTCGATGCTCTGTTCGAACATACCTATGAGGCGGTTGAAGATTGTCAGATTATCATTCAGCACATTCACAAGCAGAAGAGGTTTTAGCATGAAATTCATACCGGCAGTTTATGAGCATGCGGCGAAAGTCATCGGCAAAACGCCGTGGGAAGTTTCTCGCAGTAAGGAATTGATCATCGAAGCGCACCGGACGGCGTTTGAGTTGTATCATCATACCCCGGTTGTGGTCGGCATCGATATCTACAATCTGGAACCCGAGGCGTACGGAGCGGAAATTGCCGAACCCGACGGGGCAGGGATTCCCGCGCCAGCAGGCCATCTTTGCGAAGAAACGTCAGATATTCTTGATCTGCCTGACTTCGATCTGGCGGTTTCCGGACGTTTGAATCTGATGATTGAAGCGGCAAAAGAACTGAAAAAACTTTTGCCGGATGCCGCGGTTAAAGTTCCGGTCAGCGGCCCGTTTTCACTGGCGGCCAATCTCTGCGGACTTGAAAATTTGCTTTGCGATGCACTGACCGAACCGGAAACCGTTGAGGCGGTTTTGAAAAAGCTGACAGCCGGTC
>JBILEA010000226.1:0-4667 GCA_044352355.1 Pontiellaceae bacterium
TTTCCTGCGAAGTAACCGAATGTACCGAACCGCCCGCTCTCGACCGCAAAATCAAAGAACAGCTCTATCTCATTGCCCGTGAAGCCGTCAACAACGCCGCCCGCCACGCACAGGCCGGACACGTCATCCTCCGATTGACCGGCAGCGAATCCGGCTGGAAGCTGTGTGTGGAAGACGACGGCAAAGGCCTTGCGGAAAAACAGCCGTCCGACGAAGGCATGGGCATCCGCATCATGCGCCACCGCGCCAGCCTCATCGGAGCGGACTTCAGCATCAGTTCCGCTTCGGGCCAAGGCACCTGTGTGGACGTAATAAGTAATATGTAATGCGTAACGAACCAAATTGAAGATAGCAGAATCATTAGCAGAAGAACCATTTTCAACAACCGCTCCATCTCTATTCCTCGGAGCCCCTCTCACAATGATTCTGCCTGAAAATTATTCTGCCTATTCACTCCTACATCATGCTATGAATTCACCATGACCTCCAATATTTCACATCCCACATCCCACATCCCACAATCCCCCGCCCGCGTCCTGATCGTTGACGACCACGCCATTGTCCGTTACGGCCTGGGCGTATTGCTCTCCGGCGCAAACGACCTGACGCTGTGCGGAGAAGCCGGAACCTATGACGAAGCACTGTCGGCAATTCACGAACTTAAACCGGACATCACCGTCATTGATATCATCCTCTATGACCGGAGCGGCCTCGACCTCATCCGGGAAATCAGAAGTCAGAGGTCAGAGATCAGAAGTCAGAGATCAGAGATCAGAAGTCAGGAGTCAGGGAACAGCAATCCCCAATCGACCATGCCGATTCTCGTCATGTCCATGCACGACGAAGCCACCCACGCCGAAAAAGCGCTGCGCGCCGGAGCCCAGGGCTATATTATGAAAGAGGATGCCGATGAAGTACTCGTCGACGCCCTGCGAACCATCCTCAGCGGCAAAATCTATGTCAGCGGCGACATCACCGAAAAACTCCTCCGCACCTATGCCGAAGGCGACAGCAAGGAGGAAAACGGCGGTATCGAAAGCCTAACCGTCCGTGAACAGGAAATCTTTGAATGTCTCGGTAAAGGACTCACCACGCGCAAAATCGCCGACCAGTTCAGCCTCAGCCCGCGCACCGTGGAAGTGCACCGCGCCCGAATTAAGAAAAAACTGAACTGCGAGGATGCCGCACAATTGCTGCGCACCGCCGTTCAGTGGGTGGAAAAACAGTAGGGGGAAAAGGAACAAAGGGGCAAAGGGGCAAAGGGGCAGAGGCACTGAGGTTTTTTGCGCTCTTTTGCGGTTGAAATTCTTTGCGTCTTCGCGTCTTTGCGGTCAAAACTCCCAGCATTTTCCTGCCTGCTGAGCAAAACACCCCACGCCCCTTAAGCCGGATCTACGGGCGGATACAAGTTCCGGCTCTACCTGTTGCCTGTCTTGCCTGTTCTCGCACAAGGCCGGCAGGATGCCGGCGATACGTTCAACGTACTGCCGGAACTCAGCCGTATCCGGCGGTCCGGCAACTTCCTGCTGACCCGCCCATAAGCCGGATTTACGGGCGGATACACCCTAAGTTCCGGCGCTACCTTCAAAAAACTACGTATACTCCAAAGACTACGTATTGACACGTACGTCCGATACGTATATCCTGTGCTCAATATCGGGAGTGTGGATCTAGAAAAAATAAGCAAATAGCTGTTTTTTTCTGGAAAAATCGGCAAATTGGGTCATAGTTATATCACTTAGGGAAAAGGAGCAGCAGATGAAGAAGATTCTTAGTGCAACACTTATCGCAGGATTGTTCAGCGGCGCCGCCTTTGCGCAAACCACCGTCTCTTCCGCAAATATTGTGGGGTATGTGACAAGCGATAGACCGGCAGGTTTCCGCATACAAGGAACAAGCTGGAAAAGCGAAACATTGCAAAACTTTTTCGGATTAAACTACAAGGCTTCAAAAATTCCTACTCTGGCTCAGAGAATTCATACTTATACCCCGGGGGCTGGCTATCAATCCTACTTCTGCTGGGCCGACAGTATAGCTGCTTTGAACGGAGGCACCGAATGGAGGCTTATGTCGGCTCCAAATGATAGTTTGGCTGACGTATTGCTAGAGAATGCAACAGCTGTTTTCATGCAAACCCCTGCCAACGGAATAGGACAAACTTTGATTTCAGGGGAAGTGAACTTGGAACTGTCTGTAACGAACTCGGTTGTTCCTGGGTACCAGCTACTTGCCTATCCGTTTAGCGCTGATGTCAAAATTTCCGAACTGAATCTTCTTCAAGTAGGAACTCCGGCATCAGTATTTGGAGGAGGATCTGTTGTAATTCCTACGACCGCCGATGTCCTATATCTTTATGTTGCTGAAGTAGGGTACGTGGGATACTTCGTTTACAAGGATCCCGCTACACAAAATCGTTCTTGGCGATTATTTACATCTCCGACATCGGAACTTGCTGAAGAAAACATCCCTGTATTGTCACAAGGAGAGGGGTTCTTTTATCTATCTCGTGGATCAGAAAATAAAACATGGGTAGAAGCGCGACCATATACTGTTCAATAGTTCGAGACCATCAAAGGAAAGAAAATGAATAAGAATAAATTAATTATTACCTCACTAGTAGTGGCAATACTAGCTCTAGTGGCATCTGCCGAGACAATTCGATATGATTTCGGGGCAGACTTAACGACCATTGATGGTGTCTCCGTTCAAGAGGGATGGATGATTCGTCTGTATCAGGACGTGAACGACAACAACGGCGGCTCTTGGTATAACTCACTCGTTCTAGACACTTCAGGTGCTGTTTCGGGTATAAATGACGACATTTTCGTTGGATCAGCTACCGGCACAACAGTAGTGAGTCTTTCCATATATGGGGGTCTTTATGGCCCTCCGACCAGTGGTGTGACCTTTCAAGGAACTGACTCTGACACAGTAGGCGTAGGACGCTATTATGGTATTCTTTTTGATTCCGATGCTATCTCTACAGCCAGCAACTTCGTTGTACTAGATCAAAGCACAACAGCAGTCTTTTCTGGAGACGGAACAATTGGTCAGGCTGCAAGTTATGCCATAGGATCGACTGGCTTTGGCACCTGGCAAGCCGTTCCTGAGCCGGCGACGTTCCTGCTCTTCGCAATGGGTGGATTCGGTGCATGGCTGATTCGCCGGAAAAACATGCTAATTAAAGAAGAAGTATAAATTTTCTTTCTGAACCTCGAAAAACCCCAGTCTTCACTGGGGTTTTTTATTGCTATAAATTCGCGCTCGTTCGCGTTTATTCGCGATCCTCTATTTACTTCTTGAATTTTTTATCTATTCTGTTTAAGTTTTTTTCAACTTAAACATAATGAGCGACCAACCCGTACAAAATCCGCACGATGCGCTGTTCAAGCCGACTCCGTCACCGACTTCGAGCATAAAATGAACACGCCAGCTTGACCCCGGAGTTGGGATTTTTAAACACCCGCTGCGCTCAAGACACCAAGAACTCAAAGCTTCGTGGCCTTGGTGCCTTTGTGTTCAATCATGATATTCGGTTTATAAACAAGGCGCCCGGGACGGTTGCGATACATGGGTGATCATTTACGGGCTGGCAAAAGCGCAATGAGCATTCCACCGAGAATACACATACCTCCGATTAACATCGGCAAGGTTAATGCCTCACCGAGGATCAGCCATGCAAAAAGCGCGGCTAGAAAGGGTTTCAGAAAGAAGGCCATGGATCCCGCGCTCGCTTCGACATGACTTATTCCATAGATGAACAAAAAATAGCCGAGTGCAGTGCCGATCAGCGCCAGATAAGCAATACCCAGCCAGTCGGCCATGCCGTACGTCGTCAACGGAAATCCTTCAAACCCAAACGCCAGAGGTAAAATACAAAGTCCACCAATCAGCCCCGCAAAAGCGGTGACGGGCAAAGCGCCAACCCGTGGAGTCATTTTTTTAAAAAGCACGGTATAAAGCGCAAAAATAATAATCGCCATGAGCATCAGCAGAAGTCCAGCAGACGAAATCCCGTCGGCACGTTCATGGGCCAGAACATAAATCCCGGTCAGACAAACCACAACCGCTGCTAGTTTACGCGTTGTGATCTTTTCAGGCAGCACCAGCGGCGCAAATAGCACCACAAAAACCGGATTACAACTGAATACGAGTGCGGCGACGTTCGCCGGCAAAAAGGTGATCGCGAGATGGTACAGACTGGACATCAGGGTAACGCCCAGCAGGCCAAGCCCTGCCAGCGTGGCGACATCCCGCCCCGTCAACAGCTTGCCCCGCAACTGGCGTGCCGCCGGAATAAACAAGACCAGCCCCGTAACAATAAAGCGAAGCGCCGCCAGCCAGAATGGATATTGACCGGCGATCCCGCCGCCGGACTGCATCAGCTTGGAGGCCACTTCAATCGTGCTGAACAATACAATGCTCACCAACAATGAGAGCATTCCGTACATGGCTAGTAACCCCTGCTTTTATACCACTTTTTAATACCACGCAGACGTAAACAGTGCTTCAGCTTTTCTGCGGTCGATAAATGATCAACCAGCAGCACCCCATTAAGATGATCCAATTCGTGCTGAATAGCACGGGCCAGCAACCCTTTGGCATTGATCACCTGCATATTCCCATCGCGATCCAGATAGCGCAGAACCACCTCAGCCGGACGTTCT
>JBILEA010000360.1:0-2688 GCA_044352355.1 Pontiellaceae bacterium
AAGCGGACCTCGATCTTTGCTTCAACCGCATCGACCGGAAATTGGTGATGCCGGATGTCAACCTTCATTTCCCCGCACTGGACGTTGCCCCTTACGAAAAGAGCTGGGACGATGTGCGTTGTCTGCTGATGCAGGGCGGGCAGGGCGAAACAAAGCATTGGGCTTTCAACGACCCTGTGAAGCGCGAAGGCGCATACAAGGACGTGCCGCCGACGCCTGCGGAATATCGAAAATTGGGAACCCGACAGGTGAATCTGCATCCGATTACTTTGATTCAAAATGCCCGCACCTCTGGTGGCGGTGTCGTGCAGAATGTGCCGAGTACGGCCATTACGGTCGGTCCGAAACAGACATGGAAGGCAGAGAAATTTTCCATCTGGCATCCCGGCCACCACGATAATCCATTCGGCATGAGGTTGACGGCTCTGATGATCTCCAAGAGAATCATGGACAGCGCCGTCCCGATGAGTTTGCTGGCTGATCACCCGAATGTACATTTCAGTTATCTGCGCCCGTTTATCGGGGAATGCACGGTGGAGATGCATTAGATTCTCCCGAAGGAGAATCTAAAAATTTTGCGCAGCAAAAGAGGAAAGAGAAAGAAATGAAGACACGGCGTGCGATTGCCATTGGCTGCCATCCTGATGACATTGAGTTTATGATGGCGGGGACGCTCATCCGGCTTAAACAGGCCGGATGGGAAATTCATTATCTGAATGTGTCGGACGGTGCGCTCGGGACGGATAAGCTCCCGGTGGAGGAGATCGTCCGGATTCGCCGGAGCGAGTCGATGGCCGCCGCTGAGCTGATCGGCGCGGTGTATCATGAAAGTATGGCCCGGGATCTCGCTTTGTTTTACGATAAGGATACGCTGGCGAAAGTTGCGGCCGTTGTGCGAGAGGTCGCTCCTGAAGTCATTCTGACTCACTATCCGTTCGACTACATGGAAGACCATTCCAACGTCAGCCGTCTGGCAGTTTCTGCGGCATTTACTCGGGGAATGACCAATTTTGAAACCAATCCGGCCCGTCCGGTCACGGCGCAACCGGTAGCTCTTTACCACGCCATGCCGTACGGACTGCGCGATCCGCTGCGCCGTCCGGTCACACCAGATTTCTATGTTGATATCACGTCCGCTATTGATCTCAAGACTGATATGTTGGCTTGTCATAAAAGCCAAAAAGAATGGCTCGATATCAGTCAGGGGCAGAATTCCTACCTGATCACGTTGCGCGACATGATGCGCGAGCTGGGAAAACAGTCCGGCAAATATGACTATGCCGAGGGCTGGATTCGTCACTTGCATCTGGGGCTCGGTCCGGAGGATTTTGATCCGTTGGCTGATTTAGTGAAGGGCTTCTGATGAGCATCGTCGTTGCCGGACATATTTGCCTGGATATTATTCCACGGTTTGAAGGAAAAGTTTCAGACCTTGGTAAACTTTTCGTCCCCGGAACGCTTTCGGAAATCGGCGGGGCGGTGCTGGCTACCGGCGGGGCGGTTTCGAACACCGGGATTGCTTTGCATAAACTCGGAGTGCCCGTCTCCCTGATGGCAAAAGTCGGCGACGATGATTTCGGGCAGACCATTCTTAATATTCTGCGGCGTCAGGGCGATGAGCTGGCCGACGGGATGATCGTCAGTCCCGGGGTGGAGACCTCCTACACCCTCGTGATCAATCCCCCCGGTATTGACCGCATGTTTCTGCACTGTCCGGGAGCCAATCACACCTTCTGTTCGGCGGATGTCGCTGATGAAAAACTCGCCGGAGTCGATCTGTTTCACTTTGGTTATCCCACGCTGATGCGCTCGATGTATCAGAACAACGGCGCGGAAATGAAAGCGCTCTTTGACCGGGTGCGTGCGTCCGGCGCGTACACCTCGCTCGATATGACCTGTGTGGATCCGCTTTCCGAAGCGGGGCGGGTGGACTGGTTCCAATGGTTGGAAAATGTGCTGCTTTCGGTGGATATTTTCCTGCCCAGTATTGATGAAATTCTTTTCATGGTGAACCGGCCAGCATACGACGTGCTGACGGGAAAATTCCCCGGCGACATGATGCAGGGCATCGACCGCCAGCTGGTCGAAAAAACCGCGCAGACGCTGATCGATCTCGGCGTTTCGGTGGTGGTGATCAAGCTCGGCGATCAGGGGTTGTATCTACGCACCGGGAAAGCCGTCCGCGGCCGTGGAGCGGAATGGTGCAATGTAAGCTTGTTTATGCCGTGTCTGAAAGCGAATGTGGTTGGGACGACCGGTGCGGGCGACTGCACCATCGCCGGGTTTCTGGCCGCCTTTGTGAAAGGCGACGAACCTGCCGTTGCTGCGGAAAAAGCTGTTGCCGTCGGTGCGTTCAGTACGGAGTCTGCCGAGGCGACCGGCGCGGTGCCGTCGTGGCTGACGGTTCAGCAACGATTGGCCGCCGGATGGGAAAGAAAAGAAAGTAAATTTACCGGTGAATGAAAAACGATATGTGATTAAGCGCACGTCTGGAGCTCCGGACTGGAGCGCCGTTCAGCCGATCGAAATCGACTTCTTTTTCGAACACAGCTCCGGACACCGGCCGCGCACGCAGGCGCGGCTGCTGTATGACAACGATCAGCTGTATGTTCGGTTTAATGTGGCCGACCGCTACGTGAGGGCGGTGGCGGAAAAGCATCAGGATCCTGTCTGTAAGGACAGCTGCGT
>JBILEA010000227.1:0-4620 GCA_044352355.1 Pontiellaceae bacterium
CTGACCTTGCCGGAGCAACCGCCGCCGCGACTTGAAGAGCTGAAAAAGAAATGTAGTGAAGACCTTTGAGTCAAACTCGAAGAAAAAAGGCGGTTCAGCCCGCGAACAGCGAAAGACGGGTTAAAGACATTGATACGACTGGGTGTGAGCCGGTCGTGTAATGTACAGATTTACAGACTGGTACCTTTCTTCAGACTGACACTTTCTTTTGCAGGCCGATTCGGGATGCGGATAGAAAGAAGCAATTGGAAATTGAGAACGTGCGGAATTTGTCGCTTCCAAGGGTTGGAAACATCTGGCATTTTCCAGCCATGAACGACACGCTTGAAACTTTAGTTCTGATTGCCGGACGGGCCGATTACCCGTTATTGCTCGCCCGCGCCGCCCGCTCAAGCGGCGTTAAACGAATCACCGCCGTCGCCTTTAAGGGGGAAACCAGTCGCGAGATCGCTCAGGTCGCCGATGAAGTCATCTGGTCTCATGCCGGCAGTCTCGGCGAACTGCTCGATGCGCTCCGGCGGAGCGGTGCGAAACACGCGGTCATGGCCGGGCAGATTAATCCGAAAAATATGTTTTTTGCCCGGCTGGATAAAGCGCTTATCGATCTACTCAAAAGTCTGCCGGTCAAAAATACGCACACTATTCTGGGTGGCATTACAGCCGAGATAGAAAAAACGGGTGTAGAATTGTTACCCGCCAGTTCCTTTATGCAGGATTATATGCCGGTTGCCGGTGTGCTCACCGCCCGTGCACCGGATGCCCGCGAACTCAACGATGTCACCATCGGACGGCGTGTCATTAAAGATACCAGTCACCTCGACATCGGGCAGACTGTTGTGGTTAAGGAAGGAATGATTCTGGCCATCGAAGCGTTTGAAGGCACCGACCGGGCCATCCGGCGCGGAGGAAAGCTTGGCGGGCGTGGCGCGGTCGTTGTTAAAGTGCCAAAGCATGGACACGACATGCGCTTTGACATTCCAGTCATTGGAAGCCGGACACTCAAATCGCTCAAAAAAGCCAAAGCCTTCTGCCTCGCCATCGAAGCGGGCGGGGCCATCCTGCTTCACAAAGATGAACTCATCGCCCAGGCCGATGCCATGGGATTGGCTGTTGTGGTTCTAGACATATGAAAAACCTTCTGGTCATAGCAGGCGAAGATTCCGGTGATATGCACGCGGCGGATGTCATCCGTGCGTTGAAAGAGAAACGTCCGGATTTGACGTTCTGGGGAATCGGCGGCGACAAGCTTCGCGCCGAAGGGATGGAACTCCTGCACCACACCCGCGAGATGGATGTGCTAGGTTTCGTTGAGGTATTCAAGCGTTACCCTTTTTTCAAGCGTACCTTTAACGAAGTGCTGTCCGGGGCGGATCAGCGCAAGCCGGATGCCGCGCTGCTGGTTGATTACCCGGGCTTTAATCTGCGTCTGGCCCGCGAGCTGAAAAAGCGCGGCATCAAAGTGCTCTACTACGTCTGTCCGCAGGTCTGGGCCTGGAATCGCGGGCGCATTCCAAAGATGGCGGAAATCATTGATCGGCTGATGGTGATTTTCCCGTTCGAGGTCGAGGTGTTCAAAGGCGTCGATTTGAAAGTCGATTTTGTCGGTCATCCGATGGTGGATGAGTTGCGGGAATTCCGCACGAAAGAACCGGAGTCGCTGCCGTGGAACGGTAAAAAGAAAATCGCGCTGCTGCCCGGCAGTCGCAAACAGGAAATAACGTGTATTCTGCCCGGATTGCTCGAAGCGGCTCAAGTTCTTGAACAATCACGGCCCGATCTGTCTTTCTTAATTCCGGTGCCGGAACGCCGCCTCGCGCTGGTTGAATCCATTTTGCAGAAGGTTGGCAAAGCACCGCGCAACATTTCGATTGTGACCGGCAAGTCGCGCGAGGTTCTCAAGCAGGCCGATGCCGCCTTTGTTGCCTCCGGCACGGCTACGCTGGAAGCCGCGCTGTTGCGCTGTCCAACCATATTGGTTTACCGCACCAGCTGGTTTAATTACCTGCTCGGACGCGTACTCATCCGTATCCCGTGGCTCGGCATCGCCAATATTGTATCGGGTCGTGAAATTATGCCTGAACGTATTCAGCACCACATGACCACGGTCAAACTGGTAGCGGCCATCGACCCGCTGATCAACGACACGCCGGTGCGTTCGGCGATGATCGAGAAATTCCAGGCCTTGGAAAAAATGCTCGGCGCCGGCGGCCCCGCCGGACGCGTTGCTTCCATTATCGCTGAAGAGATAGGTTGATTTTTTAAACTTTTAAACCGGCCAGTATTTTCAATGAATACAGCAAGTTTCGGCAGTGCAGGAAAGCGGCTGATTTATCCTGCCGACGGCAATGTTCATGATGCCCAGCGCAAATCGAGCTTTCTCTCGTGATCCACACAATCCCTCAGGTACAGGTTGATCAGGTTCTGGTATGGAATGCCGGTGCACTCTGCCATGGCTTTGAAGTATCCGATAACGTCAGTTCCCATCCGGATGGTGACTTGTTTTTTGAGCCGGGAAGCATAGGGGTTCTTCCGGCTTTTCAGTTTTGACAGATCATATTCGTCTTTCATGATTTCTCCCACGGATAATGTTTTCGTTCGTTTTTGGTTGCGGCACGAGCTGAAATGATCCTGATGACATTACCGTCCTCCCGATGGCAGTGGCAGACCATCAGCAGGCGAAGTTTGGCGCTTACGCCGAGAACCAGAAAGCGATCCTCCCACTCAGAATGCTCATCATCATAGAATTCAACGCCGTGATCATCAAAGAATACAGATCGGGCCTCTTCAAATGAGACGCCATGCTTGCGCTGGTTTTCGCGGTTTTTGCGCTCATCCCATTGGAATGCTATCTCATCCATAACTACAATGTAATTATAGCGTAGGTTTGCGTCAAGCTTATATGCGGAGGTCGGTTTGTCCGGAACCCCGGTGAACAGAAATCGCCGCACTCCGGATTTTTCTACCGCATTTCCTGACCGCCGGTGACGTTGATCGCCTGGCCGGTCATATAAGAAGCGAGGTCGGACGAGAGGAATACGACGACGTTTTCGACATCTTCGTATTCACAGCCACGGCGCAATGGAACCTGCTTGGTGTAGAATTGTTTGACGTCTTCGATACAGGTCGCGCCGGGAACTTTGCCTGCTTCGAGGTACTGCTTGAAGAGTCCTTTTTCCGGATCCATCCAGAGCGTGCCGTTCAGGAAGTTGCCAGGGCATACGGCATTGCAGCGGATGCCGATCGGAGCGAGTTCCAGCGCGACGCTTTGCACGAGGCCGATCTGTCCGAATTTGCTGGCGGCATAGGCGGAGTTGGCCGCGCTGCCTTTTTTTCCGGACTTGGAACTGATGACGACCATCGAGCCGCTCTTCTGCGCTTTCATGATTTTCGCGGCGTGTTTAAGGGTGAGGAACGTGCCGTAGAGATTGACGTTGATGACGGCCTGCCATTTGCCGGCGATGGCGGTATCAATCGGTTCGGCAATCAGAATGGCGGCGTTGGCGATGACTATGTCCACACGGCCGAATTCATCCATCGCTTTTTTGAAGAGCGCTTCGACATCTTCTTCTTTGGTGACGTCGGTTTTTAATCCGAATGCTTTGCGGCCGGCAGCGGCAACTTTGGCGGCGGTGGAGGCGGCGCCGTCCCCGTTCATATCACCGATGACGACATGGCAGCCTTCGTTGGCGAGGCGCAGGGCGAGGGCTTCGCCTAATCCCTGAGCACCGCCGGTGAGTACAGCAATTTTATCTTTCATCATCATAAATAAACTCCTTGTTATGCAAAATGCGCGAGCAGGGCTTCTTCAGCTTCTTTGGTCCAGACACCGTTTTTCATTTTCGCGGCAACTTTCGGCAAGGTACCCGCGAGGTCGGCAATGAGCGTCAGTTTGAGTCCTTTGCAGGAGGGATAGACCATGATCTTGCCGGGGACTTCCTGTTTCTCTACTTTACGGATGCCGAGCACGGCTTCGTCTAAACCGCTGATGGCGGCGACCGAAACGTTGGTGTCAATGTTACCGGCCGCGACGTGGTTCAGGACGATTTGGATGTCTTCCATGGTGGAGCCGGAGGTGCCGATGAAGTAGAGCTGGCGGTCGCAATAAATATCGAGGTCGATCTCGCCGTATTTGTCGGCGGGGATGCCGGCGAAAATATCAATGATGCCTTTCGGCGCGGTGGTCTTGACGGCGGCGGCGACCAGCGCCGGTACCGGAGCCATGACTACCTGCATGTCGAACAGCACGTCCGGCTGAGTGACTTTCGGATTGTAACCGATATACGTCGTTCCGGCGGCCTTGGCGGTCGGTTCGGCGATCTTGGCCAGCGCGGCGAGACGTTCGTCGCTGAGGTCGGCGGCGTAGACGGTCACGCCGTCGCCGACGCAGAGGTCGCGGATGACGTGCGTGACGCCCATCGGTCCGGCGGCGCCGATCACGTTGACCTTGTCCCCTTTGCGCATTTCGCAACGTTCGGGAATGGCCGCGACGGCATCGGCAGGATTATTGCCGGCGGTGCCGACGATGCGGAAACCGCGATAGTGCACGCCGCCGACGGCGGTCATGACCGGCTTGCCGAACTTCTGGCCGCACTGGCAGAGAATGAACAGGGCACCTTTTTT
>JBILEA010000003.1:0-45326 GCA_044352355.1 Pontiellaceae bacterium
TGTCGTGTTGCATTCAAACCTTCCGAAGGCGTGCGTTGAAACTTCCACCCCGTGCGTTGAAACTTCCGCATCGTTTTCACCTTCCCTTACGCTCCGGTGTGTTCTCGTACCGGAGCAACACGATCGGTTTGCCGCCCTGCCCGGGCGCTTTGGCTAAAAAGGTGTAGGTGCCGTCGGTGTGCTGGCAACGGGTTACGGGTTTTCCGGGCGTAACCGATATGCCGATCCGGTTTGCACCGACGGGAACGGTTCCGTCGATTCCGACTTTTACCTGAGTGCGCAAGCTCCATACATACGGCCACCATGGATCACGCTGAAAAGGACGCAACACGCACCGTCCATCCTTTACCGCACGATCCCACGCTTCTTGCGGTCTCATTTTCAGCTCACGGTGAATCTCATGAGAGTTATGATGCTCCCGCAGTTTATCCAGATGTTCGTTTGCTGTGCCGATATGGCGGATCGACTCACTCATAAAATAACTGGGAAGCCGCTTCTGCCAGAACTGATGATGCCGCTCCACTTTACCTTTGGCTTGCGGAGTCGGAGCATACCGCAAAGAGATATCATAGAAGTGCAGCGCCCATCCCAGATAAGTGAGGTTGTCAGGGATATTGGTAAAAAAGAAACTGTGGTAATCCACATACATTGCTAATGGAAGTCCATACTGCTCAAAGGCTTTTGAAAACAGATCCAAGTAGGCCATGAGGTCTTCGCGGCCATAAAGACGCGCCCCGGTAATGACTCGGCTGCAATCATCGACGATCTCGATCATCGGGAACATTTCATTTGACCGGCCAAACCAGCGATGAGGCGATGCGTCCATTTGCCACAATGCGCCAACCTCCTGACGTTGCCAGCGCACAACCGGTGCGTGATCTCTCTTGCCGGGATTAGGATGCGCCAAGCCATGCTGCTGCGCCCATCGACGGACGGTTGCCCGATCCGCAGAAAACCGGAAACGGCGAAAGGCCTCGGATGCGGCAAATCCATACGGAGCGGGCTCTTCGACACCCAGCATTTTTTCCCAAAGGGCTTCAACCTCTTTGGGGATGGCCTTTTGTCTGTTGCCTCCGGACTGTCCGGGCTGCCACTGCTCCTCACGCGACTGGCTACAAGCTTTCAGATAATCGGTCTGTAAGGCTCTGAACCATCGGGCGCTGATTCCCAGTTCAAGAGCCCCGGCTGCGGCTGTAATCTGTCCGTTACGATATTGCGCCATTAAATGACGCGCGAATCCGGCACCGTGGCGCCGACCCAGCTGCTGGTATGTTTTTTTTCATAACACGACAATACGGCACGCCATTCATCCCTGACAAGATCCATGCCAAAAGCCTGAAAACGGGCAAAAAAGGAAGTTTCAACGCACGTCTTCGGAAGTTTCAACGCACGAAAAGCGGAAGGTTTGATCGCACCACAGCAGATCAATCCTCGAGGACGACTTTGTCTTTCTGCGCGGCGGCGATAACTTTCTGGGCGATGTTCGAGGCGACCTGTTCGTAGCGGGCAAAGGTCAGCTCGAACGAGCCGCGTCCGCCGGTGATGGAGCGCAATTCGGAACAAAATTTGAAGGTTTCGACCTGCGGCACTTCGGCGGTGATAACCTGCATCCCTTCGTCCACACCCATGCCTAGAATCCGCCCGCGCTTGGTGTTGAGGACACCAGTGATATCGCCCATGTACTCGTCGGGCACGGTGATGGCGATGGTCATGATCGGTTCGAGCAGAACCGGACGCGCTTTTTCAATCGCTTCGTGTAGCGCGCGCGAGCCGGCAATTTTGAAGGCCACTTCGGACGAGTCCACATCATGGTAGGAGCCGTCATAGAGCTCCACTTTGATATTGCTGACTTCAGAACCGACCAGCGGGCCTTTGGCCATCCCTTCCACAAACCCCTTCTGGCAGGCGGGAATAAAGTTATGAGGAATGGTTCCTCCGACCACTTTATTGGCGAACCATTCGTTATCACCCGGATCGCGCGGATGAACCCGTACGTAGCATTCGCCGTACTGGCCGCGTCCACCGGACTGTTTCTTGTGTTTATAATGCCCTTCGCCTGTACCCGTGATGGTTTCACGGTAAGCGACCTTGGGCGTGTGATGGGTAATGTCTACTTTGCTACGATGCTTGATGTGTTCCAATGTAACGTCGAGGTGCATATCGCCCATGCCCCATAGCAGGGTTTCGTGCGTTTCCCGATTACGCTCGACACGGATGGAAGGATCTTCTTCTGCCGCACGATGCAGGGCTGTGCCGATCTTGTCTTCGTCGCCCTTGGTCTTAGGCTCAACAGCATAGGCAGACACCGGATGCGGAAATTCAATCGGCTTGAAGGTGATCTTTTCCGTCGATACACAAAGCGTATCATTGAGGAAGGTATTTTTCAGCTTAGGCAGTGCGATAATATCGCCCGCTTTGGCTTCTAGGCAATCGGTCTGCTTTTTGCCGTTAATATAGAAGATGCTCCCGATGCGCTCTTTTTCGCCTTTGGTGGCGTTGAGTACTTCGGAATTAGGTGTGAGTTTGCCGCGATAAACACGCACAAAGCTGAGCTGTCCGGTAAATGCGTCGTTAACTGAGCGCCAGACCAGGCCGGCAAACGGTTCATTTTCGCCGGTGGCGACTTCGTGTCCGTCAGCGCATTTAACCGGATAGTCTTCCGGTGACGGGAAAAGGCGGCTGATAGAATCCATCGTTTCCTTCACGCCGATTTTAGTTTTTGCGGAGCAGGCGAAAATGGGAATCAGATGCGCTTCGTGAACCGCTTCGCGCAAGCCATGCGAGAATTCGTCGGCTGTGAGCTCTTCCCCGTTAAAATATTTTTCCATCAGCTTATCGTCGGTTTCGGCGGCCAGTTCGATGAGGTGGTCGCGGATCGCCTTCACCGTGGCCGCCATATCGGCAGGCACGGCCTCGGTCGGCATGTCGAGAATATCCACTTCGGATTTGCCGTCGGTCGTCGGCAGCACAACGGGCACACAACGGGTATCGCCCCACATTGCTTTAATAGCCGCCAGTGCCTTTTCGAAACTAGCCTCCGGCTTATCGAGACCGGTAATGACTATACCGCGCGGCAGGTTACGCTTTTCACATACTTTCCAGGCGCGGTTCGTACCCACTTGAATACCGGAAACCGCATCAACCACAATCAGCGCGGCATCGGTGATTTCGGCGGCGGCCATGAGCTGGCCGATGAAGTCCGCGTACCCGGGGGTGTCGATCACTACAAACCGCCGTTTTTTTCCGCTGGCGGCGGTATAAACCCCATCAAAGGGTTTCGCCCAGATTGAAATCTCGTGCTCCTGCTCCTCCTGGGTCCAGTCAGCCATGCTGGTTTTATCGTCTACCGAGCCAATACGTTCGTTGGTCCCAAGGATATTGAGCATTACATCCAGCAACGATGTTTTCCCGCTACCGGTATGACCCATCAATGCAAAATTGCGGACGCCTGAAATCGGAATATCCTTCATCGCAACTCTCCTTGGATTTAATTTTCTTCAAAATCTGCTCCGCGCACAACACGCGGCGCATAAGGATGCCAAGGTACACGGCTTTGCTTGGGGCCGCAATTAATTTTCTACCCGCTTATAAAAAAAATCACCCCCCGGCCTGCATACAAAATAAAAAGCGCCTTGGTCTCCCAAGACGCCTTTCCGCCGTTAATCGAGCCGCTTTATCGGCGTAAAATTCGACGAAAAATGCAGGCCGCCAGGCCGCCGATTCCCAGCAAAATAACGGTCGCAGGTTCTGGTATGGCCTCGACGGAAAAAGAATTAAGGCTCCATCCGTTTCCGCCCCCCTCATCCAATGCAATTATTTTAAAAAACGCCCCTTGATCCATTGCCGTATCGATCGTGTACGTGCCTCCGGCGGTAAAAGTAACGAGCGATCCGTTAGCCACTTGATATGCACCTGTTTCCACATTTCCGGCGGTGAAACTGGAAACGGTTATGGACTTTATCGTTACCGCGCGATCGAATGAAACCCACAGAGCTTCCTGCCCATTATTGGTATCGAACAAAGAAGTGGCATCGCCGCTGCCTACCGCATTAATTCCAAATTCAGATGCGGTCGAATTAAGCAGACTCCCCGCGCTATTACTTCCATTCAGATAGGCAAACATGGATGCCTTTAACGTCAGCCCGCTGCCGACCTGAGTATAAATACCGGAAGATACGTTGTCCCAAGACGCACCTTCTTTATTGATCAAATCAAACGTAAACAACTCCGCATAAAACCCGCCGAACACCATCCCTGTAACCGCCGCGATAACAATAGCTTTTTTCATTTTCCCCTTTCGTTACTGACTAAGTAATTACGAAACATGCTATACTTTAAACTTTAAAAGTAAAGCCGTTCCCGGGAAAAAGATTGATATTTTTACCACCGCACAAAGGGGTGCCGGGCCAGCGCAGCGTTGGTGTAACGCGCATCAAACGTGACTTCCTCACCGATCCACGTGGGTTTTTCAAAAAGCTGATCTTCGCGTTCAAGCTCGATCTCGGCGACCAGCAACCCTTCATTCAACCCTAAAAATTCGTCGATCTCCCAAACCATACCGCCATGTTTAACGGTGTAGCGCTTTTTGGAGACCAGCCGGTCGCCACAGAAATTTTCAATCATGTATTCTGCGTCAGCGGCTGGAATCTCATATTCGCACTCCGGACGGGAAATGCCGCGTGTCGGCCCTTTAATGGTCAAAAATCCGCGATCTGCTAAAAGGCGAACGCGAACCGTGGCACCAGCCGGATCAGCTGTTATATAACCCTGACAGCACATCGCCCCCGCCCCGGCCGTGACACGCCAGTCGTCATTAATCACTATAAATTTGCGCTCGATTTCCTGATTCATGAACAAATCCTTGCTTTTAGACCACCGTTCATAGATTTTTACGCGTTGCTCACCCGTAAAGGAAGGATGAAAATGACCCCTGCTTTAATTGTTGCACTAGATGTTCCAAACACTAAAGAGACGGAAGAAACTCTCAGCCGGCTGCCAGACACGATTGAGTGGTACAAAGTCGGCCTTGAACTTTTCTGCGCTGAAGGGCCGAATATTCTCGAGCCGCTGAAGCGCCGGAATAAAAAAATATTTTTGGATCTCAAGCTGCATGATATCCCGCGCACCGTTGCTAATGCGGTAAAAACGGCGGCAAGCCATGGCGTAAATCTGATGACAGTACATGCCATCGGCGGGCGGGCCATGCTGGAAGCGGCCGCTGAAGCTGCGCGCGAATGTTCCAATCCGCCCAAGCTGGTCGCCGTCACCACGTTAACCAGCCTCTCACAGGATGACTTCGCCGATTTGGGCATCAACCGCAGCGTATCTGAACAGGCGCTGGCACTAGGCGAACTGGCCATCAGCTCAGGAATTGATGGACTGGTAACAAGCGCCCATGAGGCGGGCGTGCTACGGCAGCGTTTCCCAAACGCTCTGCTGGTAACACCCGGCATCCGTATGCCGGGCGGCGAAGTGGGCGACCAGAAACGTGTAGCGACCCCCGCATTTGCGGTGCAACAGGGCGCAACACACCTCGTGGTCGGCCGCCCGATTCTTCAAGCTAAAGACCCGGCGACTGTCGCCCGCGCAATTTTTAGCGACATAAAAAGCGCCTCGTAATCACGAGGCGCTTTCCCGGAGGTTTCTGATGAAACCCTCCGTTGAAGTATACGATACTTCTCTATTTCTTTTCAGCCAGCGTCAGTTTTTTGCCTGACTGTAGCCACTGCTGCAAAACGATCTTGCAGTATTTGCTTTTGGAAATGTGCATAGAATCTGCACGTTTTTCCAGATCATCCGCCATTCCTTTTGCCATATTAATGCCGATGGTCTTGGTTCCTTTTCCGATGGGGTTTGTAGACATACCACTTCCTCCTTTCCGTTAGGCTTTTATTAGACAATAAATTCTTCTAAATATAAACAATATATTTACCATTTTATTAGTTAAGCAACCCGTCCGGGCTAGAGTGAAAAATAAAAAACCCGCCCCAAGATTGAGGCGGGTGTTATCATCACGCTGCTGATTAGTAGCGGTAATGGTCCGGTTTAAACGGGCCGTTCGGCGAAAGACCAAGATATTTGGCTTGGGCACGCGACAGTTTCTCAAGCTTTACACCGACTTTTTCGAGATGTAACCGGGCAACTTCTTCGTCGAGGTTCTTCGGCAACGTATACACGCCAACCGGATACTGTCCAGGATTGCAGTAGAGCTCCATCTGAGCCAGCACTTGGTTGGTGAAGCTGTTGGACATCACAAAACTCGGGTGACCGGTGGCGCAACCAAGATTCACTAAGCGGCCTTCCGCCAGCAACAAAATGCTCCTCTTGTTCGGGAAGGTAATCTTATCCACCTGCGGTTTAATATTGGTCCACTGATATTTTTTCATCTTCTCGACCTGAATCTCGCTGTCGAAATGGCCGATATTACAAACAATCGCCATGTTTTTCATTTTCCGCATGTGGGTTTCGGTAATGACATCGCAACAGCCGGTTGTGGTAACAAACAGGTCGCCGATGGCGCACGCCTCATCCATCGTCATCACTTCGTAGCCTTCCATCGCGGCCTGCAATGCACAGATGGGGTCGATTTCTGTAACAAGAACCCGAGCGCCCTGTCCTTTGAGCGACTGACAAGAACCTTTGCCGACATCACCGTATCCGGCAACAACACAAACCTTGCCCGACAACATCACATCGGTGGCACGCATAATCCCATCCACCAAGGAGTGGCGGCAGCCATAAAGGTTATCGAACTTCGATTTGGTCACCGAGTCGTTCACGTTAAACGCCGGGAAAAGCAATTCGCCCCGCTCCATCATCTGATAGAGCCGATGCACCCCTGTAGTCGTTTCTTCACTGACTCCGATAATATCTTTTGCAATACGGGAAAATCGCTTGGGATCTTTTTTGAGCGCCGTTTTCAACTGAGCCAGCAACACTTTTTCTTCATGACTGCCCGGTTTGCGATCCAAAATAGACGGATTGCTCTCAGCCTGCAGCCCAAGGTGCACAAAAAGAGTGGCGTCGCCGCCATCATCGAGAATCATGTTCGGGCCTTTACCATTACCCCAATCAAGAATGCGATCGGTATAATCCCAATATTCCTCCAGCGACTCGCCCTTCACGGCGAACACCGGCGTGCCGGTTACGGCAATCGCGGCGGCGGCATGATCCTGCGTGGAAAAAATATTACAGCTCGCCCAACGGACTTTTGCTCCAAGAATCTGCAAGGTTTCAATCAGCATGGCCGTCTGAATCGTCATATGAAGAGAGCCGGTAATCCGCGCGCCCTTCAGCGGCTTATCTTTGCCGTATTTTTCGCGCACGGCCATCAACCCCGGCATCTCATGCTCCGCCAGATCCATTTCCTTCCGGCCAAACGCCGCCAGCGAGATATCCTTAACAACATAATCCTGATTTTTCGAAATCGATTTCTTAGCCATATTTACTTACTCCGTTTCTTATCTTCTTTGGTTGCAACTATCATCACTACAGAAACTGCGGGCTCCGGACCTTTCAAGGTCTGGAAAACCTCCAATTTCAGCCCGGCCTCAGCCAGCCAGCCGCGTAACTCCCGCTCCTCAAATCCCAGCCACTGATCCGCCCATTCCGTGCGAACCCACTCCTGATCGTGCTGAGCCAGATCCAGCAGGATCAGCCGGCCATTCGTCTTTAAAATACGCGCCGCCTCGACCAATGCTTTTTCCGGCCGGGCGGCATGGTGTAACACCTGACTCACAAAAGCCGCGTCCATGCTGCCGGTATCCAGTGGCAGCTTTTCCAGATCGCCTTTTTCCACCGTCACACGTCGCGCCACCCCCGCTTCTGCCGAACGCTCCTGCACCACCCGCAGCATCTGGGCCGAGAGATCCACCGCGACGACCCGTTTTGCAAAACGCGCCAACAGCAACGTTAGGTCGCCTTCTCCGCAACCGATATCCGCCACCAGTTGTCCCGCAAATCCAGCGGCCAGCGCCGCAGCCATGGCCTGCCATCCGCCGCCCGGCTGGGTCAATGAACCATACCGTCCGGCAATCTCATCAAAAAACTTTGTACTCTCGCGGCGACGGGATTCAATGGCGCGATCCACTGCGGCGCGATCCCGGCTGGCCCCGCGCAATTCGGCCAGCTTTTCGCTCATCAGTTGCGCAAAGGTCGTATCTTGAAAAACCGGCCCGCGCCGATAATACACCGATGTTCCATCACGACGTGTATCAAGCAGCCCGCTGTCACGTAACGGTTTCAAATGGCGGCTCACCGAAGATTGCGGCATCTTAAGGGCCTCCACAATTTCCGCAACCGACAGCTCCGAGATCTCCACCGCGCGCAAAATCCGCAAGCGGGCTTCATCGCCCAGCGCCTTGAACACTTCGAGAATATTGGTTTCGGTCATATTTCTTTTATCCGCTTGTCCGGATAAAAGGATATTTAAGCGGCTGAATCAAGGTTTTTCCAATATCTGGAAAATTCAATTCGTCATGTTAATAGACTGGAAATCGCCGTCGAATCCAAAAAGCGGCGGCACAAACGAGCGAGACCAGCACAACCGGTGAAGGTTCAGGGACGACCTGACCGGTATTAAACGTCATGGAGAGCTCCGTCAGGGTTCCGGTCTGTCCGTTATGTACACCGTCTCCCAAACCGATCAACCACTGACCGGCCGGACCTTCGCCCCAAAAGCCGTTGACAATATAATTCCACGAAACAAGCTCATGGGTGCCGGCCGCGGTGGTGGAATAGAACGCTGCAGTGAGCTGATTTCCGTATGGGTCAAGAACATCGATGGTCAATTCGGTCGGCGACCATGTAGCCGCCGTCGAAGCCTCCATTGAAACCGTCAAAATAATCTCTTCGAGCGGGTCAGTGAAAATTCCGGCCGCAACGTTAATATTCGTGACATGCCCCCACAGCCAGCTGCCGTCATTCGGACGATCCGCAATGACTTTCCCGCCAACTGGCGTCAGGTCTGCTATACCGACAACCCGGGCGGTCACTCCTGTATAAATTTCAGCAGCAGCAACAAAAGCTCCGGCATTAATCATACCGAAGCCATAAAATGGATTAAAATCCACGCCCGCGGCATTTTGATTCCAGTAGTTATTGGCCGCATCAATTTTTTCACTGGTCATCGCCAGCAGGTGCTTGGCCGTTCGCACATCCATCGTTGGGTTAGCTTCAACACCCATAGCTATAATACCGGCCACTAGCGGAGCAGAGGCGCTAGTACCGCCGAATTGCGCCGTGTAATCGGTGTTGGAGTACCCGTCACTGCCGGTTCGATCGGTCGTGGTAATCCCTTTTGTGCCGCCGCTACTGGGTGCGGTGACCGTAATATTAGCGCCGATATTACTGTAATAAGCAGAGATCCCGTCATCCGCCGTCGCGGAAACTACGATGGCATTATCCGTAGACTGAAACCGCTTCCAGTTGGCATCACCGCCGTCATTACCGGCAGCCAAAACATGAATCGTGCCTGCCGATGCCGATTGATTCAGCGCAGCAGATTCCGCCAACAAATCAGCGTCGTCGACATATGGAGCGGCCACGCCGTAGCTATGGTTTTTTATTTTAATCGTATTTTGAGCCGGATTTGCGCTGGAGGAGTGATAAAGCGTCGCATCAATAAACTGCTGGTACGTTCCGGAGCCGTCAAATCCAACCTTCAATCCTGCAACATGAGCGTTATATGCAGGCGCAACCACTCCGAGATTGTTATTCCCTTTTGCCGCGGCCACACCGGCGACGGCGGTCCCATGATTCTGGTCTGGGAGCGTGGGCGATGGATCGGTGTCATTCCCAACAAAATCATAACTGTCGAACGTAGAAACCGAAAGATCGGGATGGTTCATCTGAACCCCGTCGTCAACGAATCCAATGGTTACACCTGCTCCTGAATATCCCCGATCCCACGCACCTTGCACATGGGCGGCGTTAAGATGCCACTGACTGGAATAGAGCGGATCGTTCGGAATGAAGGAATTGACACGGTTGAAAACGGACGGGGCCAGCCATTGTGGCGGCACCAGCGAAAATCCGGAATAAGCCATACTTCCGGAATAAACAGAGCCGGTTCCAAGATCAATAAAGCGATCTGCAGCCTGAGCTGCGACACAACTCATTCCAAAAAAACAAACCAGCCTCTTGAATCGGTATAACATATCCCGAATGCTATCATAAAAACTGATTGTTAGAATCAATTTTCGTCAAAAAGCCAGGTCGAAAGATAGCGCTCTCCACTGTCGCAAATAACCGTGACGATGAGTTTGCCTTCATTCTCAGGGCGTTTGGCTAACTGCAACGCCGCCCAGACGTTTCCGCCCGCAGAAATTCCGCACAGAATTCCCTCTTCCTTGGCCAACCGGCGCGCAGTGATGCCCGCATCGGCGGCAGAGATCTGCAGGATTTCATCAACCAGCTTGGTGTCCAGATTCGTCGGAACAAACCCTGCGCCAATTCCCTGAATTTTGTGCGGCCCCGGTTTCCCACCGGAAAGTACGGGCGAATCCGATGGCTCAACGGCGACAATTTTTACACTAGGTTTTTTCTTTTTTAGTACGCTACCGACTCCGGTTAACGTTCCGCCGGTACCCACTCCTGAAACAAAAAAGTCCACCTTGCCATCCGTATCGTCCCAAATTTCAAGTGCGGTGGTCTGACGATGGATTTCCGGGTTAGCCGCATTGTCAAATTGTTGCGGCATGTACGCATTAGGTAATTTTCCAACTAATTCTTCCGCCCGCTTGATGGCGCCGGGCATGCCCTCGATACCGGGCGTCAAAACCAACTCTGCTCCTAGTGCGGCAAGCAGCTTGCGCCGCTCAATACTCATCGTTTCAGGCATAGTAAGAATAAGCTTGTACCCTTTGGCCGCGGCGGCAAAAGCGAGTGCAATGCCGGTGTTACCGCTGGTTGGTTCGACAATCGTTGCACCAGACAAAAGCTCCCCGCTTTTTTCTGCGGCTTCGATCATGGCAATTCCAATACGGTCTTTAACACTACCGAGCGGATTGCGGGATTCCAGCTTAACAGCAATCGTGGCTTTTAGACCGGCACTAAGCCTATTTAACCGCACGAGCGGCGTTCCGCCAATCGTCTTCGTTATATTGTCATAAATTTTCATTTGAAAAGCCCTCTGAAATTAAATGGTGTAGCTGGACGCCCCCGATTTTTCAAGATCAGCCACTTTATCGAGTAAATCCTTGAGGGTTATTTTTGAGAAATAAGCCTCAAGTACTTTGGAAGCACCTTCCCAAACTGGACGGGTTACACAGATATTTTTGTCGCGACCTTTGCAATCGTTACGATCGCAGTCAACCAGCGTCATTTCGCCTTCGGAGGCACGCAAAATGTCATAAATAGTGATTTTGACTGGATCTTTAGCGAGGCGGAAGCCCCCTTTAACGCCGCGCAACCCCACAACCAGTCCGTCATTTTTCAGCGGGACGATAATCTGTTCGATATAGTCCGCAGAGATCAGCTCTTCTTCAGCGATTACCTTTTTGGATACCGGTCCATTCTTTTGATAACGGGCAATGCCCAGCAGAATACGGACAGCGTAACGACCCTTGGTTGACATCTTCATAGTTCATTCTCCAGCTTAAACCGACAAATTGTTATCAGATTCCTAGGTTTTAATGAATTACCGCGTTAGTAGTCAACTTTAAAAACGGGCTATTCTGTCCGATATTCAGTACAATGTGTTGCCATTTACCCTGAAATCAGGCAGAAAATTGCCTTACTTTAAGGAAATTCTATGAGCACCTCGAGCAGTAATTTTATTCATGATATCATTGATACGGATTTAGCCTCCGGCAAACACACCGAGGTGGTGACCCGCTTCCCGCCCGAGCCCAATGGCTACCTGCACATCGGCCACGCCAAAGCCATCTGCCTCGACTTCGGCACCGCCCTGAAATACGGCGGGCGCTGTCACCTCCGTTTCGATGACACCAACCCGACCGCCGAAGACACCGAATATGTCGAAGCGATCGAAAACGATGTCCGCTGGCTTGGTTTCGACTGGGGGAGTAACCTCTACTGGGCTTCCGACTACTTCAACCGCATGTACGAATGTGCCATAGAACTGATCAAACTTGGCAAGGCCTATGTCTGCGACCTGAGCATCGATGCCTTTAAGGAATACCGCGGCGTTCCGAACCTCCCCGGCAAAGAACCGGCCGGCCGCCAGCGCTCCATCCAAGAAAACCTGGATCTGTTCGAGCGGATGAAAAACGGCGAATTCACCGATGGCGTTTATGTTCTGCGCGCCCGGATCGACATGAACTCTCCCAACCTGCACATGCGCGACCCGGCGATCTACCGCATCAAACACGCCAGCCATCACAACACCGGCGACAAATGGTGCATTTATCCGATGTATGACTTCGCCCACTGCCTGGAAGACTCCATCGAAGGGGTCACCCACTCGCTCTGTACGCTGGAATTCGAAGTGCACCGCCCGCTCTACGACTGGATTCTCGAAACGCTCGGACTCTATCAGCCGCGCCAGTACGAATTCGCCCGCCTCAACCTCACCTACACCATCATGAGCAAACGTAAACTGCTTGAGCTGGTGAAAGAAAATCTCGTCAGCAACTGGGACGATCCTCGTATGCCGACCCTCTGCGGCATGCGCCGCCGCGGCTACACCCCCGAAGCGATCCGCGCTTTCTGCACCGAAATCGGCATCACCAAAACCGAAAGTCTCACCGATGTCGCTCTGCTCGAACATCATGTACGCAGCGATCTCAATGAACTCGCGCCGCGCCGCATGGCCGTACTCGACCCGCTCAAAGTCGTCATCACCGGCTATCCCGAAGGGCAAACTGAAGAATTCGAACTGCCCAACCATCCGAACAAGCCGGAAATGGGTGTTCGCACCGTACCGTTCAGCCGTGAGATTTATATTGAACGCGAAGATTTCATGGAAGAACCAGCGAAAAAATTCTTCCGCCTGGCCCCCGGCGCGGAAGTGCGCCTGCGCGGCGCATACCTCGTCACCTGCACAAACGTCATCAAAAACGCAACCGGCAGCATCACCGAACTGCACTGCTCGCACGACCCTGAATCCAAAGGCGGCAACGCGCCCGACGGACGTAAAGTCAAAGGCACCATTCACTGGGTTTCCGCACAGCACGGCGTCAAAGCCGAAGTGCGTCTCTATGACCGTCTTTTCACCAGCGAGAACCCCGCCGCCGAAGCAGGCGACTTTAAAGACTATCTGAATCCCGATTCGCTGAAAGTCATTACCGGCATCATCGAGCCCGGACTGGCCGCTGCGAAAGCCGGCGAAAAATTCCAGTTTGAACGGATTGGCTACTTCTGCGCCGACCTCGACACGGTCGTGAACAAGCCTGTCTTCAACCGTACCGTCAGTCTGCGCGAATCTTCAACCAAACAGGCCTGAGACAGAGATCAGAGGTCAGGAGTCAGGATTCAGAATCTTCAATGCGGGGCCCTCACCGTGTTTCCCAATGCTTGCAAGGTTTTAACAGGATCATAAATCGCCGGGATCATTTTTCCACTCTCTTGGAAAAATTATTAGCGGCTTTTGGTGCAGGAGTCCTTGAGCCAGACGGCGTATTCGTCTGCGCCGATTTCACCGGCGGCCAGCGCCAGCGTATGTAAAACCGCTTCGTCTTCCGGTGCCTCCAACTCCTGTCCGTTTGCTCCCAGAAAAATATAGGCAGCCATGAATCCGGCCCGCTTATTCCCGTCGAGAAACGGATGGTTTTTCACGATGCCAAACGCATATTCCGCTGCCAGATCGAACAGTGATGGGTTCCCGTAATGAAAAAGGTGTTGAGGACGATTAAGCGCCGAATCCAGCAACCTTTCATCACGCAACCCCGATATCCCTCCAAAACGGGCAAGCAGTTCTTCCTGCACTGCCAAAACTACCGCGGCAGACACCCAAAACGGCTCTTTCATTCCGCCAGCTTCCTGAGCGCATTGCGATAACGCTGCAGGCCCTTTTCCGCGACCTGCATCATTGCAGCAAAATCCTTCTGCTCCGGCGTCACCTGCACCGCACCCTTTGGGGCTTCGGTGATGTAGAGCGTCGAACCCTCCTCCACTTTCATGGCCTGCAGGGCCTCTTTGGGCAGCACAATCCCGAGGGAATTGCCGATCTTCCGAACTTTAGTTTTATAAGCCATGTAATAACAATAGTTATAACAACCTGTTTTGCAAGGCCGGATTTTTTCTACCCCTGTTTACTCACACTTACGCAAGCGTGAACAAATCCGCATCGATACAATCGGTTCCAAGGATTGGAAAAACCCAACAGATCCGATACCCTCGGCTCCAATGTCCGAAAAAAACATACTTCACATCGACATGGATGCCTTTTTCGCGGCGGTCGAAGTGCACGATCATCCAGAGCTGAAGGGGCTGCCCGTCGTGATCGGTTCGCCGCCGGACAAGCGCGGCGTGGTTTCCACCTGCTCCTACGAAGCGCGCAAATTCGGAATTCACTCGGCCATGCCGTCGCGCACCGCATTCCAACGCTGCCCGCACGCCATCTTTCTGCAACCCAATATGAAGCGCTATCACGAAGTCTCGCAGCAGATTATGGAGATCTTCCGCCGCTTTACGCCTCTCGTTGAGCCGCTTTCCTGCGATGAAGCGTTTCTCGACGTGACCGGCGCACACTATCTTTTCGGCGACGGCCCGGAGATCGCCCGCAAGATCAAAGCCGCCGTACTGGTAGAAACCGGACTGACCTGCTCCGTCGGCATCGCGCCGAACATGTTTCTGGCCAAAATCGCCAGCGACCTCAACAAGCCCGACGGGCTCACCATCGTCCCGTCATCGGAAAAACTTATTTACGCCTTCCTCGCACCGCTACCGGTTAAACGGATGTGGGGCGCGGGCAAAAAAACACAGGAAATCCTCGAAGCGCACAAAATCCGCACCATCGGCGACCTGCAAACCGTTGATCCGGCCAAACTCGCTACATGGGTCGGCGAAAATACCGCCGCCAGCTTCCGCCGCCTGGCCTTCGGGTTAGATGAGCGCTCACTCTCCACCGAGAGTGAGGAAAAAAGCATCTCCAACGAAATCACCTTCGCCGAGGATCAACGCGACGCAAAACTCATCGAAGCCGCCCTGCTCGACCTGGCCGATAAAGTCGGCACGCGCCTGCGTCTGGCCGGATTTTACGCATCCACCGTGCAGATCAAACTCCGCTGGACCGACTTCTCTACCATCACTCGCCAGCGGAAGCTTGATCCGCCATGTTGCGACGACATCACTCTGCGCGAAACCGCGCTGGAGCTGCTTCGGAAAGAACGTATGCATAGTGCCGTGCGGCTCATCGGCTTCGGTGTCAGCGGACTACGCCGGACATCCGACGCTCCGCAACTTGATCTTTTCCAAACATCGGAAAAGAAACTGTCCGGCAAGCGCGAACAGCTCAGCCGGGCGGTTGACCGTATCCGGGCTAAATTCGGCAGCACCAGCATCCGGCGGGCGTCAAATATTGAAATTGGCTCGTCGGATACGCCGGACGGAAAAAAAGAGATTCCCTAAACATAAATCATTTTTTTCGTCATACCGCCGTCGACAACAACGTTTTGTCCCGTGACAAATCCGGCGGAGATCAGATAATTCGCCAGTTCTGCGACATCCTGAGGAACACCAACGCGACCTGCCGGATGCTGCATCCGGTCGGCCTCACTGTGTTTGGGCTCTTTGCACGTTTCAATCCATCCGGGACTGATACAGTTGACGCGAACTCGGGCTAAAAGGTGGCGGACACTCCGTGTACGCTTCTACAAGATGGAAAACGCGCTCGGAGATCGCGTTCCACCTAGAACCGCGTTTTAGCACACGATGCGGGCGAATTTACGTTTGCCGACTTTGAGGATCATTCCGCCAACGGGCGTAATGACCGCTTTGACGTCGGAAATCTGTTCGTCGTTGATGCGCACCCCGCCTTGCTGGATGAGGCGGCGGGCTTCGCTGTTGGACGGCGCAAAGCCTGCTTTGACCACCAGATCTATGATGCCGGTTGCGCCATCGAGCTTGATGTCCGGCATATCATCCGGCAGTTCTTTCTGCGCAAAGATGCGGGCAAATTCATCCGAGGCTTTCTGCCCCTCGCCTGCGCCGACAAAGCGGTCGACGACACAGCGGCCGAGCTCATCTTTAACGGCGCGCGGATGGAGTTCTCCGGAGGCGACTTTGGCCTGCATCGCTTTAATTTCATCCGGTTTGCGGCAAAGGATGTGCAGGAAATATTTCCACATCAGTTCATCACTGACGCTCATGAGCTTGCCGAACATTTCTTTGGCGCACTCATTGACACCGACATAGTTGCCAAGGCTCTTGCTCATCTTCTGCACGCCGTCGAGTCCTTCGATCAGCGGCAGCGTCATCACAACCTGCGGCTCCTGCCCGTAAACTTTTTGCAGTTCGCGACCCAGCAACAGATTGAAGAGCTGATCGGTTCCGCCGAGTTCAACATCGGCTTTGACCATGACGGAGTCATAGGCCTGCACCAGCGGGTACAGAAACTCGACGAGAGAGATCGGGCGGTTATCCGCGTAGCGCTTGGAGAAATCGTCGCGCGCCAGCAGCTGGGCAACAGTGACGTGCGCCGAAAGGCGGATGACATCTTCAAATTTCATTCCGCCGAGCCATTCAGAGTTGAAGCGTACTTCGGTTTTCGCTGGATCGAGGATTTTAAACACCTGCTGTTTGTAACTCTCGGCATTAGCCGCTACCTGCTCGCGCGAAAGCGCCGGACGGGTGGCTGATTTACCAGATGGATCGCCGATCATGCCGGTAAAGTCACCGATGATAAAAACGACCGTATGCCCCGCATCCTGAAATTCGCGCAGCTTATTCAGTCCGACGACATGGCCAAGGTGGATGTCCGGAGCAGACGGATCGGCACCATACTTAATGCGCAGTCCGCGTTTTTCTTTTTCGGCGGCCACAAGTTTGCGTTTAAGTTCGCCGCCGGAAAACAAATCCACATGGCGGGCCGTGAGTTGATTAAGCTGTTCATCTATATTCATAAGTGAACGGAGCATAAAAAAACCCGTCAGGGTTTACAACCTGCGGGTTTATAAAAGAATGCTGCCAGCAAAATAAAAAGCCCGCCCCGGAAATCAGGGACGGGCTTTGCCAAACAGTATTTTCTGTTAGGACTTCTCGCCAGGATGCCATTCTTCATTGCCGGTCAACAAACCGTCAAACGCTGAAGAGAGGTCAACGAGTTCTTCGCCCGGACGCAAGCCGGTTAACAAATCATCGCTGATCTCGAAGTCTTCGTCTGCAATCTTGGCGGCTTTGATGCTGAGGCCGATACGATGCTCCACCGGGTCGATTTTTACAATACGGGCTTCGATCTGGTCGCCTATATTGAGCACATCTTTAACTTTTTCGATATGTGCATCGCTGATCTGACTGATATGCACCAATCCGTCGATACCGTCTTCGAGCTCAATAAAGGCTCCGAAGTTGGTGAGTTTGGTAACTTTCCCGGTGATCTTCTGGCCTTCCTTGTAGGTATCGGTGATGCGGGCCCAAGGATCTTCCTGCGCCTGCTTGAGACCTAGTGAAATGCGCTGATTGACGGAATCAATTTCCAGTACAACGGTTTCAACTTCCTCGCCCTTCTTGAGAACTTCTGACGGGTGGTTGATTTTCCGCGTCCACGACATATCAGAGACGTGAATCATACCGTCTACGCCCTCTTCAATTTCAACAAAGGCACCGTAGGAGGTGAAGTTACGAACCTTGCCCTTGACCAGCGAGCCGATCGGGTATTTATGTGCAGCGACTTCCCATGGATTTTCTTCGGTCTGGCGCATGCCCAACGAGATCTTCTTGTCATCCGTATTGATCGAAAGGACAACTGCATCAACTTCATCACCGACTTTAAGAACGTCAGATGCACGCTGTATGCGCTTGGTCCATGAAATTTCGGAAACATGTACAAGACCTTCAACACCTTCTTCGACTTCAACAAACGCGCCATACGGAGCCAGACTGACCACTTTACCGCGGACACGGGTGCCGATCGGGTATTTGGCGTCGATATCCTGCCAAGGATTGGAAAGCGTCTGCTTCAGGCCGAGCGAAATGCGTTCTTTGTCGAGGTTGATATCGAGAATCATCACTTCGATTTCGTCGCCGACTTTGACCATTTCGGTCGGGTGATTGATACGACCCCAGCTCATATCGGTGACATGCAGCAGTCCATCGATACCGTCAAGATCCACAAACGCACCGAAATCGGTGATGTTCTTGACGGTACCTTTACGGAGCTGACCGACTTTGATTTCGCCGAGCAATTTAAGTTTCTGTTCGCGACGGCTTTCTTCGATAATTTCGCGACGGGAAACAACAATGTTTTTGCGCTCTTTGTTGATTTTGATGATTTTCACCTGAAGTGTTCGGCCGATGTAATCGTCGAGATTACGAACCGGAACGACATCTACCTGCGAACCGGGCAAGAAGGCGTCAGCCCCGATATCGACAATAAAGCCACCTTTAATGGCACGGGTGATCATCCCTTCGACCAGACTGCCTTCTTCGCAATCGTTTACAATATGATCCCATTTACGCTGCTGTTCTGCACGCTTCTTGCTGAGAACAACCATACCGTGATCATTTTCGAGACTTTCGAGAAACACTTCGATGGTGTCGCCAACTTTAAGCGTATCGACATCTTCGAATTCGTCGCCGTCCACGATACCTTCCGACTTATAGCCGATATCGACGAGCACTTCGTCGTCCTGAACACGAAGTACTTTACCTGGCACAATTGAGCCAACGGCAAAGTCCTTGAGGGTGTTATTATACATTGCATCAATAGCCGCGGCATCCATGCCGATAGAAAAGCCATCGTTTTTGAGTGTTGATTCCATACTATTTATTCTCTATTCAAACCGCGACAACCGCTACCGCATTGCACGATGCGCCCGCCCCGGGGTTATTTTCTTTCTCGCAGACTGCTCACGGCCACCCGGCCGGTTAACTCGCAAAACTGCGGATATAAAAGAGCGCAAATCATAGTGAGACCATCGATAAAAACAAGAATCAAATATGTTTTTCGGGCCCGCATAGTAAGCGAAGCCCCTTCCCTATAGAACGCTCAGGGACGTGTGAGGATTTCAGGGGCGCTTACACCAACAGCGACCGTGTGTTCAAAATGTGCAGAGACGCTTCCATCGCAAGTGACCGCAGTCCAGTTGTCATCCAAAACCTTCACTTTGGGACCGCCCATGTTAACCATAGGCTCAATAGCCAGCGTCATACCCGGCTTGAGCTTCGGTCCGCGGCCCACCTTCCCAAAGTTTGGAATTTGCGGCTCTTCATGCATATCACGACCGATCCCGTGGCCAACAAATTCGCGCACTACCGAAAACCCGGCGGCTTCCACCACCTCTTGAATAGCGTGAGAAATATCACCGAGATGATTATCCGCCACTGCTTTAGAAATTCCAGCTGTAAGCGCCGCTTGGGTCACATCGAGCAACTTTTGTTTCTGCCCATCAATTTTACCAGCCGCCACCGTGACGGCGGTGTCGCCAATGAATCCGCCAAAACTAATTCCCGTGTCAATACTGACAATATCGCCGTCACGGATGATGCGTTTGCCTGGAATTCCATGTACTACCTCTTCATTGATAGAAACACAGATTTGGCCAGGGAATCCATGGTAACCGTAAAAAGCACTCGTTCCGCCAAGTTTACGGATGATCTCAAAAGCAGCATTACCTAGCTCGAGCGTGTTGATACCCGGGCGAACCATTGCCGCGAGTGCATCACGCACCTGAGCAGTCATACGATTAACTCGTCGCATAGCCTCGAGCTCGTTCGGGGTCTTGATAACAATCATCGTCGTCCTTACGCGTTAAGCACGTCGAGAACGAACGCGGTTGTTATGTCGGCATGGCCGCCAGCTTCGATTTTGCGAATAAGTCCCTGCCGCTGGTAATAGGCAATGAGAGGCGCCGTCTGTTTTTCGTAGACCTCCAACCGATTCAAAATGGTTGCCTCGCTGTCATCGGCACGCTGATACAACTCACCACCGTCCACATCGCAAATTCCAGCTTTTTCAGGAGGTCTTGTCGTTAGATGGTAAACTGCGCCACAGGCTCTACAAACACGTCGACCAGTAAGACGCCGAAGCAATATCTCGCGTTTCACTTCTAAATTAAAAACGTGTGAAATGGTTCCGCTATACTTTTTAAAAAGAAGGTCAAGCCCTTTAGCCTGCTCAATCGTGCGGGGAAATCCATCAAACATGAAACAGGCGGACTCCAGCTCTTTGGCGATACGTTCTTCAATGATGCGCAGAATAACGGAATCCGGAACCAATTCGCCGGCCTCCATAAAGGCTTTAGCTTCAAGGCCTACTGGACTACCTGATTTTAAAGCAGCACGCAACATGTCGCCAGTAGACACGTGAATATAAACGGTTTTCTCCCGAAGGTCTTCAGCTAATGTTCCCTTGCCTGCACCAGGTCCGCCGAGGAGAATAATTGCTTTCATCGCCTACCTTCTTCCGGATTTAAGTTTCCCTGTTTTCAAAAATCCATCGTAGTGCCGCATCAGTAGGTGAGACTCAATCTGACGCATCGTGTCAAGCATGACCCCGACGATAATAAGCAAGCTAGTGCCGCCAAAAAATGACGCTACACGCCCAGGGATACCAAACTGATTCCCCATAATCGTTGGCAATACGGCGATACCAGTCAAAAATATAGCACCAGCCAATGTGATTCGAGTCATCGTTCGATCAAGAAATTCAGCCGTGGATTTACCTGGACGTATGCCGGGAATATAGCCGCCATTTTTCTTGAGATCGTCAGCGATTTGCACAGGATTAAATTGAGTAGCCACCCAAAAATAGGAAAAGAAAAGGATCATAAGTCCAAAACAAGCCATGTAAGGCCCCGTTCCATAGCCCAGTGCGGCACCCAGTTGCTTGGCCGCCGGCCATGGCAACATATTTAATATTTTTTCAGGAAACATTAAAATCGCTTGAGCAAAGATGATCGGCATAACCCCAGCATAATTAACACGCAACGGCATAAATGTGTGCTGTCCGCCGTAAACCTTTTGCCCAACAACACGTTTGGCATATTGAACGGGAATCTTCTGCTGGGCTTGCGTAACAGCAATCACCACGGCAATAACTACAAGAACCATGATCAGCATGGTCGCCGCCATAAAAGGAGAATGACGAACAATCCCATCAACCGGCTTAAACATATTGACCATCGCACCAACTGCTGCGGGCATACCACTAACGATATTGACCGTTATAATCATCGAAATACCATTACCGATTCCGCGCTCGGTTATCTGCTCACCAAGCCACATCAGCAGGAGTGTACCTGTTACCAAGGTCATCGTCGTAAGCAACTCAAAGCCTAGGCCTGGAATACGAACCACGTCTGCAGGAAAATAAAGATGTCCGCTTTCAAGAGCTCTAGCTATTAGAAACCCCTGAAATGCACAAAGCGCTACGGTAAGATAACGAGTGTACTGCGTTATTTTCGCTCGCCCCGGCTCCCCTTCGCGCACTAACTTTTCAAGCGCAGGGACTACCGCCGTCATCAGCTGAATGATAATCGAAGCGCTGATGTAGGGCATGATCCCGAGCGCGCCCACTGCACAATTCGCTACAGCACCACCACTGAACAAGTTAAACATGTCGAGGAACCCGACACCCTGCCCTGCGTTAGCCTTGATGTAATTACTAATCATGCTGAAATCAACACCCGCGATCGGAATGTTGGAAATCAGACGGCACAGGAAAATTACGCCCAAGGTAAAAAGTATTCGCTGGCGAAGTTCCTGAATCTTAAAGCTATTTACGAAGGCGGAAAGCATGGTTTACCCCGCTTAAATTTATGAATCAGATTATTTCGCAGCTACCACCGGCAGCTTCGATTTTTTCTTTAGCGGCGGTGCTGAATGCATTAGCTTTGACAGCGATCTTTTTCGATATCTCACCATTACCAAGCACTTTAATACCGTCCCATTGGCCATTGACAAAACCGACTTGCCGCAACAGATCCAGGGTTACAACCGTACCGGCTTCGAAGGCATTCAATGCGGCCACATTTACCGGGGCAAAAACCTTGCGAGTATAATTGCTGAACCCGCGTTTTGGAATGCGGCGAGCCATCGGCATCTGCCCCCCCTCAAAGAGAGGCTTATGTTTATGACCAGAACGAGCGTATGCACCTTTATGTCCACGACCGGAAGTCTTCCCTTTTCCGGAAGCCCGGCCGCGACCTACGCGCATTTTACGATGTGTAGAACCTTTTGCAGGCTGTAGTGAATGGAGTTCCATTTTAAAAACCTTTTTTTATTTTCCGCGAGCCGAAAGCGCCGCTTCGCGTGTACGCAAAGTGGCAAGAGCGGCCATAGTGGCTTTGGTTACGTTTAATTTATTACTGCTACCAAGCGATTTAGCGAGCACATCGCGCACACCGGCAAGCTCAAGTACCGCTCGGCATGACCCACCGGCAATAACACCGGTACCTTCAGAAGCCGGGCGCAATAGAACCTGTGCACCTCCGAATTTTCCCATTGTTTCATGCGGAATAGTGGTTCCGCGCATGGTAATCGGCTTCATCGAGCGCTTGGCCGCTTCGCCCCCTTTACGAATCGCATCAGCGACTTCGTTGGCTTTCCCGAGCCCATACCCGACCCGTCCGGAGCCGTCTCCGACAACAACGAGTGCGCCGAAACTGAACCGACGTCCACCTTTGACCACTTTTGAATTGCGGTTGATGTGAACTACGCGTTCTTCAAATTCCGACTTCACTTTTTTTTCTGCTGATTTTTCAATCACTTCGAGCAACTCCTCATTTACATAAAATTAAAATTGAAGGCCAGCTTCACGAGCGCTGTCGGCCAACGCACGCAGGCGTGATCCGTAAGCAAAGCCGCCACGATCAAAAACAACCTTGGATATCCCTTGAGCCTTGGCTGCTTCGGCCGCTTTAGCACCAAGCGCTTTAGCGGTATCGACCGTGCACTTATCACCCAACGATGAAGCTGAGCAAATAGTTTTTTGTGCGTCGTCGTCGATAACCTGCACGTAAATATAACGGTTCGAGACGTAAACAGCCATACGCGGACGCACGGCAGTTCCCTGAACCTTGTTTCGCAAACGAAGATGTCTGCGCTTCCGATAATCTGATTTGTTTTTGACCTTCATGATTAAGCCACTGCCTTACCTTCTTTACGTCGAACCTGTTCACCCTTATACCGCACCCCTTTTCCCTTATAGGGTTCTGCAGGAGCGAACGCACGAATGCGCGAAGCAACCAGACCAACCAGAGCTTTTTCGTGCCCCGATACTTTCACCTCAGTTGCCCCTGCGACTTCTACTTTGATACCATCAGGGATTTCATATTTTATATCGTGCGAGAAACCGAGGGAAAGAACCAAATTTTTCCCCTGCAACTGCGCTTTGTAGCCGACACCCTGAATTTCCAGATCTTTGACATACCCATTTTGTACACCAAGAATCATATTGTTAAGCGTGTTACGAATCGTTCCGTGCAGAGCTCGGGACTCCTTCGTTTCATCTTTACGTCCAACCATCACCTGATCGCCATTAACGACCACTGTGATCTGATCTGGAATCCGCAGGGTACTCTGACCCTTTGTGCCTTTAACCGTAGCGATATTACCGCTGAGAGTCACTACTACACCCGCTGGAACCATTACGGGCAATTTTCCTATTCTAGACATCGTTACAACCTCGATTTGAAATTACCAAACATAGCAAAGAACTTCGCCGCCCACGTGGGCTTTGCGAGCATCCCTATCACTGAGCATACCGGAAGAGGTACTTAAAATCGCCGTACCGATACCACCCAATACACGAGGAACATCATCCGCTGTAACATAGTGATGACAGCTCGGACGGCTAACACGACGCAATCCTTGAATTACTGGTTTTTGATCATCCTGAAACTTAAGATAAAGTACCAACGTGGGCTTACCATCTACTTTTTCAGTAGTGTAATCCTTGATGTACCCCTCTTGCTTAAGAATCCGAGCTAATTCGCTCTTCATTTTAGAATGCGGCATCTGAACTTTAGTATGCGCTGCCATATTAGCATTGCGAATACGAGTCAGCATATCAGAAATAGGATCGCTCAATATCATTGCTGTTCACCTTTGTTTTTGGCGGTTTCAAACGGCATCCCCAACAGGCGGAGCAGTTCGCGCGCCTCAGAATCAGTCTTAGCCGTCGTGACAAATGTCACATCCATGCCGTGCACCTTACGGACATGATCCGGATTAATCTCCGGGAAAATAGTCTGCTCTTTCAGTCCAAGAGAATAGTTCCCGAATCCATCAAAAGATTTGGACTGGATTCCACGAAAGTCGCGAATACGCGGCAAGGCAATATTAATCAGCCGGTCTAAGAACTCGTACATTCTCGCACCACGCAACGTCACCTTGCCTGCCAGTGAAACGCCCTCGCGAAGCTTGAAGTTTGACACGCTTTTACGCGCCTTGATGGTTACCGGACGCTGGCCTGTTATTTTGGTCACATCATCGAGTACCGCCTGCAAAGCATCCCGATCATGCTGCATACCAACGGACACATTGATAGCGATCTTTGAAAGCGCCGGAATCTGCATGCGGTTGCTGTAATTGAACTTCTTCTGAAGCTCAGGCACCACTTGCTCACGATATTTTATTTTCATTGTCGGTATCATGGATACCCCCTCTAAATAGATTAATTAGTTATTCTGCTTTTTCAGATTCGACATGTGAATAGAAGCCTCTTTTTCAATCACGCCACCTTGCGGATTATCCTGCGTTTTACGCGTATGCTTCTTCACAAAATTCAAGCCTTCCACCACGGCCCGTCGAGTGCCAGGAAGCACCTGAAGAACCTTGCCGGTCTTGCCCTTGTCATCGCCGCAGACGGCTTTGACCAAATCGCCTTTTTTTATCGCTGCCATAAAATGTTCCCTATCCTTAAAGCACTTCCGGTGCGAGCGAGACCACTTTCATAAAGTTGCCATCACGCAGCTCGCGAGCCACTGGGCCAAAAATGCGTGTCCCTCGCGGATTTTTAGCCGCATCAATAATAACAGCCGCATTATGGTCGAAACGCAAAACGGATCCATCACGACGACGAATTGCTGATTTCGTTCGCACAACGACCGCCTCACAGACTTCACCTTTCTTTACGATTCCGCCCGGCTGAGCTTCTTTGACAGCTACTTTAATAATCTCTCCAACCTTCGCATAACAACGCTTGGTTTTTAAGACCCGAATACACTGAACGCTCCGTGCGCCCGTGTTATCCGCGACATCCAGTCTGGTCTGTACTAAAATCATCTTATTACCTGCCTTACTTCGAAATGATCTCGATAAGCCGCCAGTTTTTCAACCGACTGATTGGACGAGTTTCCATCACCCGCACTACCTGGCCAATTTTCGCTTCGTTATTTTCATCATGCGCATGTATTTTTTTTGTCACACGCAACTCTTTTCCCAATAATGGATGCCGGACCCGGCGTTCGATGAGTACAGCGATGGTTTTATTACCCGCCACACTGCACACGCGACCTTCGCGCACTTTTCGATGACCTCTTAACTCCATCTTTTACCCCTCGGCTTTCGCTGCCTGATTCATAACCGTTTTAATACGAGCCACTGAGCGGCGCGCGGCACGGATACGTAGCGGATTCTCCAGCTGCCCCGAAACCTGCTGAAGGCGCAACGTAAACAGCTCCTTTTTCATATCCTCAAGCTGCTGTTGCAACTCGACCTTTGTCATATCTTTAGATTCTTTTACTTTTTTCATTCGATACTCTCATCTGAAATCAGCGATTTACATGACGTGTCACAAACTGTACCCGTATAGGCAGTTTGGTAGCGGCCAGCCGCATAGCGATGCGTGCTTGCTGATCAGTCACTCCGTCGAGCTCAAAAAGCATTCTTCCGGGACGCACCACGGAAACCCATCCTTCGACACCGCCTTTACCTTTACCCATGCGAACTTCCAGCGGTTTTTTGGTAAAGGGTTTATCCGGAAAAATTCGAATCCAAAGTTTCCCTTTACGTTTCAGATTTCGGTTAATCGCCACACGACAGGCCTCAATCTGAATGTTTGTAATCCACGCACGCTCCAACGCCTGCAAGCCGTATTCACCGAAAGCCAGCGTAGTGCCGGCCTTGGCCATACCGCGACGGGAGCCTTTTTGGACTTTCCTATATTTAACTCGTTTGGGCAATAAAGGCATTGATCAATACTCCTAAGCTTGCGCCTTTTCATCCTTCTTACAAATCCACACCTTGATGCCAATAGCACCGGCTACAGTACGGGCAGTTGCCGTTCCGTAGTCAATATTAGCCCGTAACGTATGAAGCGGAACTCTGCCTTCTTTGTAACTCTCCGCACGGGAGATTTCGGCACCACCTAAACGTCCAGCAGCCAACACTTTTATACCATCTGCACCAATATCCATTGCCATTTGAATTGCACGCTTCATCGCTCGGCGATGCGAAACACGGCGCTCCAATTGTAATGCAATGCTCTCGGCTACCAGCTTGGCATCAAGATCGGGGTTCTTTACTTCATCAATTTCGATGTAAACTTCCTTCTTGGTCATCTTACCAAGTTGCTCGCGCAACTTTTCGATGTCTTCGCCTTTGCGTCCGATTACCAGTCCCGGCCGAGCCGTGCGGATGGTTACACGAACACGATTGGCATAACGTTCAATAAAAACGTTGGAAATCGCCGCGTCTTTCAGACGCGCTTGTACGGCTTCGCGGATAGCGATATCCTCCTGAAGCAGGTCAGCAAACTCTTTCTTGCCGGCAAACCAACGTGACCGCCAGTTCTTATTTACCGCAATACGGAGTCCGATAGGATTTACTTTCTGTCCCAAAACGATTCCCTTTCCTTATTTTCTATCTGTTAAAACTACCGTGATATGAGTCGTGCGTTTGCGAATAGCACTCGCTGAACCCCGTGCCCGCGGACGAAACCGCTTGAGCACCGGACCGCCGTCCACATACGCATCCTTCACAAAAAGATTTTCAGCGGATACGCCTTCATTACTCTGCGCATTCGCAACAGCCGACTTAAGCGTTTTACCGATTTCAGTTGCTGCTTTCATTGCATTAAAATTTGTAATACGAAGAGCTTCCGCGACTGAAAGACCTCGGATCTCAGATGCCATATAGCGCGCTTTAATCGGCGACATCCGCACATATTTAGTTGTTGCTGAAACTTCCATGTTTTTCTCTCTCATCCGTGCCGTTTTTTACGCAAAGGCGGCAACTATACGTCATTCCATTTTCAAATCCAGAACTTCTATCAAAATAAATTTTTATTTTGCAACGGTCTTGTCAGTTGCAACCCCATGCTGCCTGAAAGCACGCGTTGCAGCAAACTCACCAAAGCGATGTCCGACCATGTTTTCAGTCACAAATACTGCAACAAAAACCTTGCCATTATGGACGGAAAAGTTATGTCCGACAAACTCAGGCACGATCATCGAAGCGCGCGCCCATGTTTTGATTGGCTTTTTTCTGCCAGAGACTTCCATCTGCTCAACTTTTTTAAGCAGTTTTCCGTCGATGAAAGGACCTTTTTTAAGTGAACGAGCCATAGCTTACTTCTTTCTCCGTTCGATAATATACTTATTCGAAGCCAATTTTTTCTTACGAGTACGCTTGCCCTTGGCCAATGTACCCCAAGGAGACTGCGGATGACCGCCACCAGACGTACGCCCTTCACCACCACCCATTGGATGGTCAACCGGGTTCATCGCCACACCGCGAACCGTCGGACGAATACCTAACCAGCGCTTACGGCCCGCTTTGCCGCTACAAATATTTTCATGATCTACATTGCCGACCTGTCCGATCGTGGCGTAACAATTAACACGCACGCGACGAATTTCGCCCGAAGGCATTTTTAGATTAGCAAATTCACCTTCACGGGACATCAACTGTGCACCAGTCCCCGCTGAACGAGCGACCTGCCCGCCGCAACCGAAATTCAATTCAATGTTGTGAACGGTCATACCGAGCGGAATCTTATCGAGCGGTAACGCATTGCCAACGGACGGCTCAGCGTCAGGGCCAGACAAAACGACCATTCCAACCTGAAGACCCATCGGAGCCAACATGTAACGCTTTTCGCCATCAACATAATTCAACAGCGCAATTCGAGCTGAACGATTCGGATCGTATTCAATCGATGCCACAACCGCCGGAATGCCATATTTATTGCGCTTGAAATCAATCATCCGGTAGCGACGTTTATGTCCACCGCCGCGATGCCGGGTTGATACGCGCCCAGCACTATTACGTCCACCTGTACTTTTCTTCGCACGGATCAGAGACCGCTCCGGCGTTGATTTTGTAATTTCCTCGAACGCAGAGGTCACCGTATGACGGCGGCTCGGCGTAGTCGGTTTATATGTTTTTAAAGCCATAACTCAAACTCCTTACACCAAATCAATTTTGCTACCTTCGACCAGCGTTACTACAGCACGTTTTGTTCCGGCGGTCCGGCCGAAACTGGCCGTACGCTCACGCTTCGTTTTTCCCTGACGTTTCATTGTGTTAACCGCACAAACCTTCACTTTGAAAAGCTCTTCCACCGCCTGCTTAATCTCGGCCTTATTGGCATCAGGGCGAACATTGAAGATATATTTATTTTCTTCTTCAGAAAGGCGGGTACCCTTCTCGGTCAGCACAACTTTCTGTATTACCTTGTATACGTCTTTCATTAAAAATCCCTTCCTAGGCCAGGCGCTGTTCAAGTTTTTCCACACCCGCCTTAGTGATGACAATCTGCGGATAACGGACGATCTGATAGGTGTTCACATTTTCTGCACAAACCACCTCAACATCCTGAAGATTGCGGGCTGCCAGCAGAACCGTGTTGTCCATTGCCGTTAAAATCAATAGCGTTTTGTCCTTAATTTCAAGAGCCTGCAACAACGAACAAATTTCTTTTGTACGCGGTGTTGAAAATTTAATATCGTCCACAACCATTACCTGGCCTGATGCAGCCTTTTCACCGAAAGCACAAGCAAAAGCCAAACGACTCACCTTGCGAGGGACCTGCTTGCGAACTTTATGCGGATGTGGCCCGAAAGCCACGCCACCACCACGCCAAACAGGCGACTGACGATAACCAGCACGAGCACGTCCGAGCCCCTTCTGCTTCCAAGGCTTTTTACCAGAACCTGCAACTTCACCCTTGCGCTGCGTATTGGCTGAACCTTGGTGCTGATGAGCCTGATGGGTTGTGATAGCCTGAAAAACAGCCTGAGCCCCCTTATCGGCAACAGTAAACTTATCGCTGAGGGTCACTTCGCCCAGCTTCTTCCCCTTGCAATCTTTAAGCGGCAATGTACTCATGATCATCCTCTCAAATTACTTTCTCTTGAGTGCTTCGCGAAGCACCAGCGTCGTGCCGTTTGCGCCAGGCACCTGACCTTTAACCAAAATCAGATTTTCGGTAGCGCGCACTTGGATCACCTTGACATTCTGGACGGTGACGTCCGTACTACCCATCTGACCCGCCATTTTTTTACCTTTAAAAACGCGGCCCGGCTTTTCTTTCATACCGATAGATCCGGTCGTCCGGTGAAAATGCGAACCGTGGGTTGCACGTCCACCACCGAAATTATGCCGCTTCATTACGCCCTGAAAGCCTTTACCTTTGGTAACGCCCAGCACATCAATAAAGTTCACTCCTTCAAAAATAGCTGCTGTCAAGGTATCGCCTGCTTTAGCAGAATCATCTGCATCCACACGAACTTCGCGCAACTCACGCATTGCGCCAAGACCTGCTTTTTTGAAATGCCCCACCAGCGGCTTAGCTACACGCTCTGTTTTCTGCGTACCAAAACCTAACTGAACGGCTTCGTAACCGTCTGTATCAGTCGTCTTACGCTGAACTACACTGCACGGCCCTGCCTCAATAACTGTAACGGGAACCCGGCGGCCTTCTTCGTCAAAGATCTGGGTCATCCCCAGTTTTTTTCCTATTAGACTCTTCATGATTTAACTCAGATTTTAATGGTGATGTCCACGCCCGCCGGCAGATTGAGCTTTTTGAGCTCATCCACTGTTTTAATCGTCGGGTTAATAATGTCGAGCAGACGCTTGTGCGTTCTGATTTCAAACTGTTCCATCGATTTTTTATTTACGAATGGACTACGATTGACGGTAAAACGCTCGATGCGTGTCGGCATCGGAATCGGCCCAGCCACACGGGCCCCAGTGCGTTTTGCGGTTTCAACAATTTCCTTTGACGAGGCATCCAGCACTCGGTGATCAAAAGATTTTAAACGTATACGTATGCGCTGATTATTCATAATTTATCTCTACTACCGGTTTAAGATGGTCTCCTGTATGGAATCCGGCACCACTTCAAAACAATGCGGCTCCATCGTGTAACTGGCCCGTCCTTTAGTCAGCGAGCGCAACGCAGTGGAATAGCCGAACATCGCTGCCAACGGCACATCCACATGCACAATCTGCACTGCATCACGGGCTTCAATCTCGCGGATCCGTCCGCGACGACCGTTTAAATCATTCATGACATCACCCAAGTGTTCGCTTGGAGCAATGACCTCAAGCTTCATAATCGGCTCCAATAGCGTCGGCGAAGAACTGCCAACTGCCGCACGTAAGGCCATAACAGCCGCCGTACGAAAAGCCATTTCAGAAGAATCAACAGGATGAGAGCTCCCGCCTGTAACTATCACTTCCACATCAACCAGCGGATAATTTCCAAGCACACCCGTCATCAGTGCGTCACTGAGCCCTTCTTTAATTGCATCATGAAATTCGGCAGGAATCACTTCGTTGGAAACCTTAATAGCAATATGATTGCCCGAGCTACGTTCGCGCGGAGAGACCTTAACCACAATGTGTCCAAAATGACCGCGTCCGCCAATTTCACGAGAAAAAGTAAATTCACCAGAAGCAGGGGTTTGCACGCTTTCACGATAGGCCACTACAGGCTTACCGGCGTTGGCCTGCACTTTAAACTCACGGAAAATACGGTCTTTAATGATTTCAAGATGAAGTTCGCCCATCCCATTAATGATCGTTTGTCCGGTATCTTCATTCATCGTCACGCGAAATGTCGGGTCTTCTTCCGTCAGAGAAACAAGAGCTTCTTTGAGTGCATCGCGATCAGCCTGAGTCTTCGGCTCAATCGCCATAGCAATAACGGGCTCAGGAAACACAATGCGTTCTAAAACAATCGGATCGTTTTCCGCACAAAGTGTATCGCCTGTAGTAAAATTCCTAAGACCAGAGATCGCACCAATCTCACCGGTGTAAAGTACTTCAATATCCTCACGACTATTCGCGTGCAGACGAAGCAACCGTCCTATTTTTTCACGTTTTTTGGTACGAGGATTAAAAACATTCTGCCGCTTTTCCAGCTTGCCAGAATAAATTCGAACGAAAACCAGCTTACCGACAAACGGATCATTTGCCATTTTAAATGCCAACGCACTGAGCGGTTCAAAGTCGCCAGCTTCACGGAAAAGAACTTCTTCCGTTTTGGGGTGAATCCCGTGAACGGCTGGAACATCCAGTGGTGACGGCAAATAATTAACAACGGCGTCAAGTAGAGGTTGAACACCTTTGTTCTTGAGCGAAGACCCGCAAAGCACAGGAACGATCTGGCCTGAAATCGTAGTGCGACGCAATGCCGCAGTTAACTGATCAGCAGGCACGTCGGGGTTCTCGAGGTAAATATCAATCAATTGTTCATCATCTTCAGAAATGCGCTCAATCAGTTCAGCACGAGCTTTTTCAGCTTCAACCGCCCTATCTTCAGGAATAGAAATCTCCTGGACTTCGCTCCCGAGATTCTCCTCATTAAACAAAAATGCGCGCATTGTAATGAGATCAATAACACCCTTAAAAGAATCTTCGGATCCTAGCGGAAGTTGCACTGGAATGGCTGGCGCATTCAGTTTCTCGCGAATTTGTTTTACGACAGATTGGAAGTCAGCACCCTTACGATCCATCTTGTTAATAAAAGCCAAGCAAGGAACGTGGTATTTTTTTGCCTGACGCCAGACGGTTTCGGATTGGGGCTGAACACCCCCTACTCCGCAAAATACACCAACGGCTCCATCGAGCACGCGCAAAGACCGCTCAACTTCAACCGTGAAATCAACATGGCCGGGGGTATCAATAAGATTGACCTGATGATTTCTCCAGAAACAGGTCGTGGCGGCACTGGTGATGGTAATTCCGCGCTCCTGCTCCTGCGCCATCCAATCCATGACCGCCGTGCCTTCATGCACTTCACCCATTTTATAAACACGACCCGTGTAATAAAGGATGCGTTCAGACGTCGTGGTTTTACCCGCGTCGATATGCGCTATAATCCCAATGTTGCGAATCGAGGACAGACTGCGGCCACGTCCTGCATCTTCCCGTGAGGAAGGCGCAGAACTCTTCGCATTTTTTCCATCCTGTTTCACAGCAAACTTCATTTCTAATCCCAATAACTACCACTTGTAGTGAGCAAAAGCTTTATTGGCCTGAGCCATCTTGTGCGTATCATCTCTTTTCTTAACAGCTGAACCTTGATTGTTGTAAGCATCCAATACTTCCATTGCCAGCGCACGGCGCATCGGCTGGCCACGACGAGTCTTGGCATACTGTATCAGCCAACGACTGGCCAGTGCAGTTTGACGTTTTGGGCTAACCTCAAGCGGCACCTGATAGGTTGCCCCACCAACACGCTTTGATTTAACTTCCAGCTTTGGCTTAATGTTTTCCATCGCGCGTCCGAAAACGGTCAGAGGATCTTCCTCCTTGAGTTTCGTCTGAATATCTTCCAGCGCGCCATAAACAATGGCTGCAGCGGTTGATTTCTTACCGTGTCCCATGATGCTATTAATCATGTAAGCCACCAACTCGCTGTTAAAGCGTGGATCGGCTATGACCGTACGTTTTTCTGCTTTGCGTCTTCTTGCCATGGTTTAAAAACTTTCCTTATGATGCTTTCGGTTTCTTAGCCCCGTATTTAGAGCGTCCTCTGCGGCGTCCGTTTACACCGAGGCAGTCGAGTGTTCCACGCACGATGTGATAGCGAACCCCCGGCAAGTCCTTCACCCTTCCGCCACGAACCAGCACCATGCTATGTTCCTGCAGATTGTGACCCTCACCTGGGATGTACGCATTGATTTCGCGCCCATTCGTCAACCGCACACGGGCGATTTTACGCAACGCAGAATTCGGCTTCTTAGGGGTCATTGTCTTCACGAGAAGACAAACACCGCGGCGTTGCGGACAGCTGTCCAGCGCGGGCGATTTACTCTTCTTCAATAGCGGTTTACGAGGTTTTTTAATCAACTGGTTAATTGTCGGCATAAGTTCCTTCCATCAAAAAAAACGAGCGGCAGATAATAGGAGCCAGCCGCTCATCCCGCAAGCATTAAGATTTAACTTTCTACGGTTTTTTCATCCTGTCCAAGTAAAGGGTTCGAACCCAGCGCATCTTCGACACTGATCTCCTCCCCCAGCTTGACCGGGCGAATATTTTTGTAAAGAGGGAATCCACTTCCAGCTGGAATCAGATGACCCATAATTACGTTTTCTTTAAAACCGCGCAACTGGTCAATACGACCCAGTGTAGCAGCTTGCGTCAATACGCGAGTAGTATCTTGAAACGATGCCGCTGAAATAAAACTCTCCGTGGCCAACGCAGCCTTGGTAATCCCAAGAAGAACCGGAGAAGCTTCCGCCGGACGGCGTCCTTCTTCCATAGCTCGCTGATTGACTTCCTGAAACTTCTGTTTCTCAACCTGCTCGCCCCAAAGAAATTCAGTGTCACCAGGATCGGTGATCTTAACTTTGCGCAACATCTGGCGTACAATCACTTCGATGTGTTTGTCGTTGATTTCCACGCCCTGCAAGCGATAAACGGCCTGCACTTCATTCACCAGATATTCCTGCAACTCCTGCGGGCCGCAAACTTCCAGCAATTCCTGCGGAACGATAGGACCTTCCGTGAGCTGCTGTCCCTTTTGGACCACATCACCGGCGTAAACAATAACATGCTTACCCATAGGAATGAGATGCTCTTCTTCCGTTCCGGTTGCCGGGTCGCGAATAATGAGCTGGCGCTTGCCTTTGGCGATACCACCCAACTCAACTACACCGTCAATCTTCGCGATTTCGGCCGCTTCCTTCGGACGCCGTGCTTCAACCAACTCGGCTACACGCGGCAACCCCCCGGTAATGTCTTTGGTTCGGGACTGTTTCCGCGGAGTCTTAGCCAACGTAGCACCCGCAATGATTTTCATGCCCTTCGTCACCATCACGTGCGCGGCAGCCGGAATAGAATAATAGGCAATGGCATTTCCTGAAGCATCTTTAACAACGATCTGCGGATGCAAATCTTCTTTATGCTCCAGAACAACCAGCCCCTCAACCCCCGTCGTTGCATCTTCAGCTTTTTGAACTGTGACGCCTTCAATAAAATCATGGAAATCGATCTTCCCATCCTGTTCCGACAGAATCGGAACACTGTACGGATCCCAACTGACAAATGTCTCACCCCTCTTGACGCGGCCACCGTCATCGACCGTAATCACGGCACCAATCACCGCCGAGTAGCGTTCTAATTCGCGCCCTTCATCGTCATGAGTTACAACAAATCCGTTTTTATTAAGAATAACGTTGCCGGTCTCGACCTTAACAGTGCGAAGATTTTCGTAACGAACAACCGAGTTTTCTTTTGCCGTGATCTTTGGCTGTTTAAATACCGAACTAGCAGTACCACCGATATGGAACGTACGCATGGTAAGCTGCGTGCCGGGCTCACCGATCGACTGTGCCGCAATGATCCCTACAGGCTCACCTAGACGGGCTTCCCTTCCGGAGGCCAGATTGCGCCCATAACACTTGGCGCAAACACCGCGCCGCGACTCACAAGTCAATACGCTGCGAATACGTACTTTTTCAACACCAACCCGCTCGATCTTCTTGGCGGCATATTCATCGACGATCTCATTCGCCGCAACGATAACTTCTTTTGCGTTGTACAAATCAAAAATATCATCACAGGTGGTACGCCCGATGATGCGCTGAGCTAATGATACAAGCTCATCATCACCGTCCGTGATTGCGCTCACCTCAATACCATTGAGCGTATGACAATCTTCTTCCATAATGATGATGTCATGAGCCACATCAACCAGCTTACGGGTCAGATAACCGGAGTCCGCTGTTTTGAGTGCGGTATCGGCCAACCCTTTACGAGCGCCGTGCGTCGAAATAAAGTATTCCAACACGCTCAAGCCCTCACGGAAATTCGCAAGAATCGGACGTTCAATAATTTCACCAGACGGCTTTGCCATCAGTCCGCGCATGCCGGCCAGCTGACGAATCTGCTGACGGCTACCGCGCGCTCCAGAATCCACCATGATAAATACTGGATTTAGGTCTTTGGCCGAATCCTTATTGGCCGGATCATCGTTACGTTCCAGCGCGCTAAACAATTTGCCTGTCAGCTTATCGTTCGCATCCGTCCAGATATCAATGACCATGTTATAGCGTTCGCCGTCTGTGATGAGACCTTTTTTATACTTCTCTTCAACTTCGCGAATCGTCTTACGAGCCGTAGCAATCAGTTCTTCCTTTTCAGGAGGAATAATCATATCGGAAAGACCAATCGAAATCCCTGCGGCCGTCGCTTGAGCGAATCCGAGATTCTTAAGGCTATCAAGAACCCGTACGGTTTCGTTGTGTCCAGCCACTTCGTAACAGTGTTCAATGAGCTTCCCAAGTAATTTTTTGGTGACCCGCTCATTCACAAAACCGATACTGTCAGGCCATACTTCATTGAAGAAAACGCGCCCAACCGTTGTTATGATAGCCGACTTTTTCTGGTCGCCAAATTTTGTTTCCCGCTGGTAGTCGGCATTACGGTAGCGAATACGATCATGCAAACGAAGAGCCCCTTCATCAAAGGCCGTATGCACTTCATTAATATCTGCCAAAAGAGGCATTTTTTCATGCCCGACCTCTTTACCGGCATTTTTGCGCGATTCGAGGATGAATTCTTGGGAAAAACTGGTCAAGAAGTAGGTTCCCAGCGCAATATCCTGCGTCGGCGTCATTACCGGCTTCCCGCTAGATGGCGAAAAGATGTTGTTCGGCGCAAGCATCAAACACTTGGATTCGATTTGAGCTTCAACGGAAAGAGGGACATGAACCGCCATTTGGTCACCGTCGAAGTCGGCATTGTATGCTGTACAAACCAAAGGATGAACCTGAATGGCCTCCCCTTCGATCAGCACCGGCTCGAAAGACTGAATACTAAGACGATGCAAGGTCGGCGCACGATTCAACATAACCGTATGACCCTTGGTCACTTCATCAAGAATATCCCACACGACCTCTTCTTCGCGCTCGATCATCTTCTTCGCGCTACGCACCGTATGCACAATGCCACGCTCTTTAAGCTTACGAATGATGAACGGTTCAAATAAAACCAGCGCCATCTTTTTCGGTAAGCCGCACTGATTCAATTTGAGGTTCGGACCAACCACAATGACTGAACGTCCAGAATAGTCCACGCGTTTGCCGAGCAAGTTTTGACGGAAACGACCCTGCTTACCTTTAAGCATATCACTAAGCGATTTGAGTGGGCGGTTACCCGGGCCGCTAACTGCACGTCCATGGCGCCCGTTGTCAAACAACGAATCCACAGCCTGTTGCAACATCCGCTTTTCATTACGAATGATCACTTCCGGCGTTTTAAGTGCCAGCAGTGTTTTCAAGCGATTATTACGGTTAATGACACGGCGATACAGGTCATTAAGGTCTGACGTTGCAAAGCGGCCCCCTTCGAGAGGAACCAACGGACGCAGATCCGGAGGAATTACCGGCAACACTTCAAAAATCATCCATTCAGGCCGCGAATTACTCTTGATAAGTCCCTCAATAACCTTCATCTGGCTGACTAATTTTTTACGCGTCTGTTTACTACGCGTGCTAGCCAATGCATCTTCAAGTTCAACTAGCTTTTCAGTTAGATTGATTTTCTTGAGCAGCTCCCGCAGCCCTTCAGCCCCAATGCGGGCATCAAAATTACCATCGCCGTAGTTATCGAGTGCTTCGCGATATTCAAGTTCGGTAAGCAACTGTTTTTCTTTGAGCGGTGTATCACCTGGATCAACAACGACATAATCATCGTAGTAAATAACGTGCTCGAGACTGCGCAAGGTCATATCCAACAAAAGACCCATACGACTTGGCGTGGCTTTGAAAAACCAAATGTGTGAAACCGGAACCGCCAACTCAATGTGGGCCATTCTTTCGCGGCGCACACGGGATAAACACACCTCTACGCCGCAGCGGTCGCAAATAACCCCTTTGTGCTTAATCCGCTTATATTTCCCGCAACTGCATTCCCAGTCCTTAGATGGACCAAAAATGCGTTCGCAAAAAAGGCCGCCCTTTTCGGGTTTAAACGTTCGGTAGTTAATCGTTTCAGGGTTTTTAACTTCCCCGAAGCTCCATGAACGAATGTTCTCAGGCGAGGCGAGCCGGATGCTGGCCACTTCACTGATCGCTTCTGTCTCTACGCCGAGTATATCTGCTGCGTTGCGTGTATCCACCGGTATTCTCCTGTCAAAGATTAAAGATGCCCTGTGAAAGAAACATTATCTGTGTTCGGCTTTTTCACTTCAAAATTCAAGCCGAGCCCCTGCAGTTCCTTGATAAGCACATTGAACGATTCCGGACGTCCGGCATCGAGCACATTCTCACCCTTCACAATGGACTCATAAATACGAGTTCGTCCGGAAAGGTCGTCGCTCTTAACCGTGAGAACTTCTTGCAACGCATAGGCCGCACCATAAGCCTCCAGCGCCCACACTTCCATTTCTCCGAAGCGCTGGCCACCATATTGCGCTTTACCTCCCAGCGGCTGCTGAGTAACAAGTGAATACGGACCAACAGCACGAGCATGTATCTTTTCCGTAACCAAATGGTGCAACTTGAGCATATAAATAGTCCCGACCACAACGCGCTGCTCAAAAGGCTCTCCGGTGCGCCCATCATAAAGAATCGTTTTACCGTCTTTAGGCAGCCCCGCCTCTTCCAGCATCCCGCGAATTTCTTTTTCAGAAATCCCGTCGAAAATTGGCGTTGCGGCATAAATACCGAGATGTTTACAAGCCCAGCCGAGATGGGTTTCCAGCACTTGTCCGACATTCATACGAGAAGGTACGCCAAGCGGATTAAGCACAATTTCAACGGGCGTACCATCCGGCAAGAAAGGCATATCTTCTTCAGGAAGAATACGGGAAATAACACCTTTATTACCATGGCGACCGGCCATCTTGTCACCAACTGACAGCTTCTTCTTGCTGGCGACATAAACCTTAACCTGTTTAACGATGCCTTCATCGACCTCTTCGCCGCTTCCGGCACGGTCAAGCGATCGCAACTTATCCGCCTCCGCTTCGGTAAATTTATTACGGAAGTTATCAATGATGCTCATGATCTTGATTCGAATAGGGCTCGGATCAATCTCGATGTGCTCGTAACTTGCAGCTAACTTACGTAGCAAGGTTTTTGTGATCTTGCGGTTCGCAGGAATAATAATATCGCCGGTTTGCACATTCATTACATCCAGCGGTATTTTTTCCCCTAGAAGAATGTTACTCAAGGCTTCAGTTAAATCTTCAGTCAGCTCATGCATAGAGCTCTTATAACGCTCTTCGATGTCTTTCTGCCGCTTACGCATATCAGCCGCTGGCTTATTTTTCGGCTCTTCCTTAGCGTTTTTATTTTTAGCCGAAACCTTAACATCCATTACAATGCCATAGGTTCCGCTAGGTGCACGCAGTGAGGTATCGCGAACATCAGCCGCTTTTTCACCAAAAATTGCACGCAACAGCCGCTCTTCAGGAGCCAGTTCGGTTTCAACTTTCGGCGTGATCTTACCAACGAGAATATCGCCAGGCTTCACTTCCGCGCCGATTTGAATAATCCCTTCATGCGTCAGGTTCTTGAGGGCTTCCTCGCCGACATTCGGAATATCCCGCGTAATTTCCTCCGGGCCCAGCTTGGTATCGCGAGCCCCGCACTCGAACTCTTCAATGTGAATCGAGGTGTAAACGTCTTCTTTAACAATCTTCTGACTAATCAAAATCGCGTCTTCAAAGTTATATCCGCACCAAGGCATGAAGGCCACCGTTATATTGCGGCCCAACGAAAGCTCTCCCTGATCCGTGGCAGGACCATCTGCTAACACCTGCCCCTTTTTGACTTTATCACCGCGTGTAACAATCGGACGTTGATTAAGGCAAGTTCCTGCGTTTGAACGCATGAATTTACGCAAATCATATTCCTGATAATCTTCTTTAGGTGTTTTCTTTTTAATTGGGGCTTCGCCGTCTTTAGAAACAATAATTTTGTCGGCCGAAACGTACGCTACCTTACCAGCCTCTTCAGACAAAACCAGCACTCGCGAGTCGCGAGCAATACGGCCTTCAATACCCGTAGCTACAAAAGGACGCTCAGATACCATCAACGGAACCGCTTGACGTTGCATGTTCGAGCCCATTAAGGCGCGGTTTGCATCGTCGTGTTCGAGGAACGGAATCAGTCCGGCTGCAATACTGACCACCTGCTTAGGCGACACATCCATATATTGCACTTCAGACGGAGCAACTTCCTTAAAGTCGCCACGAACACGCACCATAACACGATCATTCTGGAAGGTGCCATTGGCATTAAGTGGAGCATTCGCCTGAGCGATAACAAAATTTTCTTCTTCGTCCGCCGTTAGCGATTCAACGTGATTGGAAACGCGCCCTTTCTCCACCTTACGATAGGGGGAGATGATAAAACCGTATTCATTGATACGCGCAAAGGTACTCAACGAGGAGATCAAACCGATGTTCGGACCTTCCGGCGTTTCAATCGGGCAAATTCGTCCATAATGCGAGCTGTGGACGTCGCGCACTTCGAAACCTGCACGATCACGATTCAACCCGCCTGGGCCCAGCGCCGAAAGACGCCGCTTATGAGTCAATTCAGACAGCGGATTAGTTTGATCCATGAACTGGCTGAGCTGCGAACGACCAAAGAAGTCCTTAATTACAGCTGAAAGGGCTTTAGGATTAATCAACTTCTGAGAGGTCAGGCGATCAACCGTCGTATCAAATATCGTCATGCGTTCTTTAACTAACCGCTGGATACGGGCCAAGCCAACTCGGCATTGCCCTTCGAGCAACTCGCCAACCGTTCGAATACGACGACTTCCCAAATGATCGATATCGTCCAGCGTACCATTACCCATACGGATATTAATCAGATAACGGATTGCCTCAACTACATCTTCTTTGTCTAACGTCAGTGAAGTCGCTTTGGTTTTCAGTTTTTGCTGAATTTTATAACGGCCTACACGACTCAAACTGAAACGGGTTTCATCAAAAAATAATCGCTTAAGCATCTGACGAGCAGAAGCCGTTGTCGGCGGATCGCCTGGCCGCAACTTTTGATAAAGATCTTTGAGTGCTTCGTCGACCGAACGAGTCGTGTCTTTCTGAATGGTCTTCATAAAAAGACCTTCATCCCAAGCAACATTAACTACTTCAACATGTTTATATCCGGCGAGCTTCATGCGCTGAATCATATCCAGCGTGAGTGCATCATAACGGCGACCGATCACCGACTGAGAGTCGCTATCAACGGCATCGTCTTTGAGTACCAGGTTTGAAAGCTCTGTTTCGTCGCCGATGCGTTTATTCAGCGGGAAGCTTTCAATCGTATAATAGAGATTGATGATTTCTTCGTCCGTCCCGTAGCCGAGGGCTCTGAGAAACGTTGACGCAAGGAATTTTCTGCGACGGCGTTTGCGGTCCAGATAAACATATAACAATTCCGATGTATCAAACTGGGTTTCAACCCATGAACCATGATCTGGAATGATACGGAATGAATAGAGAAGAGAACCATTCGCATGCGTGGTCTGCTCGAAACAAATACCTGGAGAGCGATGCAATTGACTAACGATAACGCGCTCGGCTCCGTTGATCACGAAACTGCCGCGATCCGTCATCAGAGGGATTTCCCCCATGAACAATGTATCTTCACGGACATCTTCGTTTTCGCGCAAACGAAACGTAACATAGAGCGGCGCCGCATAGGTCTCGCCTTCTTTGACGGACTCAACATACGACAGGCTTGGCTCTTTGATTTCGTAACTTGCGAAATCAAGTGCAATCTGCCCATCGTAACTTTCAACCGGAAACGCCTCACTCAAAACCGCCTGTAATCCGGTTTTCTTACGGCGCGACGGTGCAACTCCCTGTTGCAGAAACTCCGCATAGGAATTAGTCTGAAGCTCAATAAGATCCGGAGCTTCAATTACGTCTGTCAGTTTTCCAAAGTTTTTTCTCTCGACCATTCCATCACCTTCAGGCTTTTTTTGGACGCTTCGCCCAGGGTGCTTCTATCGAAAGCACCACCGAGCACACGAAATACAAACATCATCCGACGCACGACCGAACCGGCTGCACAGAGGCCGCCGGAACGGAACGCAGATCGCATTATTACTTGATTTCGACAGTGGCGCCAACGCCTTCGAGCTTAGCTTTGATGGTTGCTGCTTCTTCTTTAGAGACGCCTTCTTTGATCGTCTTCGGAGCACCATCCACCAGATCCTTGGCTTCTTTCAGACCCAACGCGGTTACGCCGCGAAGTTCTTTAATAACCTGAATTTTCTGTGCGCCAGCTTGTGTTAGCACAACAGTGAATTCGGTCTTCTCAGCAACCGCTTCAGCGGCTACGGCGCCGCCTGCTGCTGCCACCGCAACCGGCGCAGCGGCCGAAACGCCAAGACGAACTTCGAGAGCTTTAACGAGTTTCGAAAGCTCAAGCACCGAAATACCTTCAATCCAGTCAACGAACTCGGCCATTTTGCCTTCGAGCTGGGCACCTTCTTTTACTACTACAGTTTCTTCAGCCATTTTATACTCCTCCTACACATGAATTGAACTCAACCAACCTAATTAAAAATATTTTTATGCAGCCTGTTCTTTTTTCTCCTGCACGGCATTCAAGACGTACAACAGACTGCAAACCTTCTGATTCATTACACCGACCAACTGAGTCATCGGCGCCGCCAAGGTACCAACCAACTTCGCTTGAAGTTCTTTCTTACCAGGCAAGCCCGCCAATGCGATCACATCCGTCGAAGAAAGAAGTGCACCTTCCAGTACACCACCCTTAACCGTCGGCTTTTTCTTATCACCTGAAAATTTCTTCAGAATTTTAGCTACTTCGACCACGTCGCCCGCACCAAAAATCATGGCGGTCGGCCCACTCAAATTTTCAAATCCAGCACAACCCATCTCACTGCTTATGCGGCTGAATGTGCTGTTCTTGACTACTTTAACCTGCGCATTAGCTCCGCGCAGAAGCTTTTTAAACTCGTCCGTTTCAGGCATGGTCATGCCTTTATAATCGGCCAGCAACATGTAGAGAGCTCCGGAGACACTCTCCTGAACCTCGTTGTACATGGCCTGCTTTTCCGGTCTGATTTTTTTATTTTCTTTGCTCATGACTATAGCCTCACCCTTACAAATTAAGCTGCTACTGAATCTTTGACATCAAGGTGCAGCCCCGGGCCCATCGTGCTGGAAACCGTACACCGTTTAATATAAACACCCTTCGTCGAACCGGGCTTAGCCGCCAAAATTGCATCATACACTGCACGGAAATTTTCGGCCAAGGCTTCGACGGTAAAAGATAACTTCCCGAACGTAACCATGATGTTTCCGTTTTTATCCATACGGAACTCAACACGTCCTGCTTTAAACTGTTTAACGGCCGTCGCGGTATCATCTGTAACCGTACCGGTTTTGGGATTAGGCATCAGACCACGGGGACCGAGCACCTTACCGAGCTTGCGAACTTCTTTCATCGCATCGGGAGTCGCAACAACAATATCAAAATCCATCCAACCACCGGTCACTTTAGCCAGCAGATCTTCGAACCCAGCTTCAACAGCACCGGCGGCGCGAGCGGCTTCAGCGGCAGATCCTGTCGCGAAAACGATCACGCGAACATCTTTACCAGTTCCATTTGGAAGCGCTACCGTGGAGCGAATGGCCTGATCTGATTTTGTCGGATCAACGCCCATACGCAGAGCGACTTCAACGGTTTCGTCAAATTTTGCGGTCGGATTGTCTTTTATAAACTGCAAGGCTTCTTCAACCGTATACAGTTTTTCAACCTGAACCTTCTTCTTTACTGCGGTATATTTTTTTCCGTGCTTAGCCATGGCTATACAACCTCAATTCCCATACTGCGTGCTGTGCCGGCGATGATACGGCAAGCCGCATCTAAATCACTGGCGTTTAAATCAGCCTCTTTAATTTTGGCAATCTCTTGAACCTGCGCGAGGGTCACTTTACCCACTTTATCGCGATTCGGAACCCCTGAACCTTTAGCTACGGCCGCTGCTTTTTTAAGTAGCGCCGATGCCGGAGGACTCTTTGTGATAAAACTGAACGAACGATCCTGATAGACGGTGATCACTACAGGGATGATCATCCCCGCTTCTTTCTGCGTAGCCGCATTAAAGGCTTTGCAAAACTCCATAATGTTCACGCCGTGCTGCCCCAGTGCAGGACCCACCGGCGGTGCCGGATTGGCCTGTCCGGCCGGAATCTGCAACTTGATCATTCCCTTTTCTTTTTTTGCCATAAAAAACTCCGCTCAAATTACGCTTTATCCGCCTGCCAGTATTCAAGTTCAACCGGCGCCGACCGTCCGAAAATCGAAACAGAAACGGTCAACTTACCGCGGCTTGGATCCACCTCTTCAATTACTCCATTAAAATTAAGGAACGGCCCGTCGGTTATTTTGATCGTTTCTCCCGGCTCAAAATGGATTTTTGTCGTGACCGTTTCTTTCTTCTCTTCAACCTGATTAATAATCCGATTCACCTCATCAGCGCGCAACGGAACCGGAGACTCGCCCCCGACAAAACCGATCACACCCGGAGTGTTCTGAATAAAATACCAAGTTTCCTCTACTAAACTCTTATTTTCGCCATATAGCGCTAAATTCGCCAACACATAGCCTGGGAAAAACTTACGCGCCACCGTCGTCTTTTTACCCTGCTTAACTTCCGAAACCTTTTCGGTCGGAATCAGGACATCTCCAATATACTCGCCTAGCTCCTCCTGCTTCACCCTGCGGATGATGCTGTTCTGCACCTTATATTCGTGCCCGGAGAGCGTATGTAAAACAAACCACTGCTTTTCCATTTGTAGTCTTTCTATCCGCCTACCGTAGAACCGCCCGCAATAGACCCATCAATACCGTATCGCTCAGTCCGACAAAAACTCCAATAATCAAAACAGAAATCACCACCACCATCGTCGAACCAAATAGCTCCTGCCGTGTCGGCCATGTACATTTCTTAAGCTCAATCTTCACCTCGCCCAAGAAGGTCATCAGCATGTTGAACAGTTCGACTATCTTTTTCATCGCATTTTCCTGAAGAACTGGCAGGCCAGGAGGGAATTGAACCCCCAACCTGCGGTTTTGGAGACCGCCGCTCTGCCAATTGAGCTACTGGCCTACACCGAAATTGTTACTTGGTTTCCTTATGCACTGTGTGGCTGCGGTCATGTGGACAGAATTTTTTTACTTCAAGACGACCGGTCGAAAGTTTTTTGTTCTTTGTCGTCGTGTAATTCCGCCGCTTACATTCCGTGCAAGCCAGTGTAATAATATCGCGCATGATTTAGCCCTTCTCCCAACAGATTGCTCATAAAACAGTGCACCTTTTACGATGCACTGTTTTTAGCTTCAGCCGCCGCTTACTTGACCACTTCGGTTACGCGTCCGGCACCAACCGTACGTCCGCCTTCACGAATCGCGAAGCGCATGTGCTGCTCCATGGCGATCGGGGTGATCAGCTTAACGTTCATCGTTACATTGTCGCCCGGCATAACCATTTCCACGCCTTCCGGCAGAGTAATGTCACCGGTTACGTCCGTTGTACGGAAGTAAAACTGAGGACGATAGCCCTTGAAGAACGGCGTATGGCGTCCACCTTCGTCTTTGCTCAGAACGTACACTTCAGCAACGAAATCGGTGTGAGGAAGAATTGAACCCGGCTTGGCCAAAACCTGACCGCGCTCGACATCTTCTTTCTTGGTGCTGCGGAGCAAGCAACCCACGTTGTCACCCGCTTGACCTTGATCCAAGATCTTGCGGAACATTTCAACGCCGGTGCAGGTCGTCTTGACGGTCGGTTTCAGACCGACGAT